>JAESQQ010000422.1 GCA_016765095.1 Planctomycetota bacterium
AGGTCGAACCGCCTCGGGCCGCGAGCCGGTCGTCGCCGCTCGGCCGAGCCGTCGGCACGCTGCCCGGGAGGCGGAAGGTCTGCCTGTGGCCGCCAAGGTCGGAGGCGCAGTCGGCGTCCTCGCCTTCGCCCTGATCGGCGGGGCGATCCTGTTTAGCAGTAAGGACCCACAGCCTGGCGCGGTCGCCTCGCCGACCGCGACGGTCACCGAGACCCCCAAGACTTCAGCGACTCTCCCCAAGGGTCCGCGACCTCGCGTGAGGGAGACGCCCGCAGCCTCTGCGACTCCGCGCCTCCCCAAGGGTCCGCGAGGGGTCGCCTTAGCTCGCGTCAAAGAGCTCGAAGGTGCAGGCGATTACAAGGGAGCGCTCGCCAAGCTCCTTGCTATGCCCGAGTCGCTGCGTGGACCTGCGTTCGCGAGCAAGAAGACGCGGATCAAACGCTACGCCAAATACGCGGAGACCCTCGCCTCGGCCTTGACCGAGGGCGTCGACGGGAGCGCCTTCCGTCGTTGGGTCGAGCGGATCGAGGGCGAAGAAGTCGAGGAGGACCTCGCCGCGCTGTCGGTCACGACTCGGTTCACCGAGAAGGCCCGCGAGATCGCGGGGCCGGACTACGAGAGCATCGCTGCTGGCGAGTATGAGGAGGAGCGGGAGGACGAAGGCGCGATCGACGGCGAGATGCCGTGGGAGATCGAGCGAGAGATCGAGCGCCTCGGTAGCGAAGAGCGCCGTGAGCGAATGAAGGCCGAAGCGACGAAGGGCCAGGAGCGGGTTGAAGCCGCGCGTCAGGCTCTCAACGCGCGCGCCAAGGTTCGGCTGGGATCCACGCAGGCGGAGGCTGCCCGTGCGAAGGCCAAGTGCGCCAAGCTGACCGTACCCCTCGCCAAGGGCCGCTCGGGGACGGGGCCCTTGGTCGGCTACGACGAGCGGGGATTCAGCGTCAACGTCGACGGCGAGTCCCGGCGCTTTAGTTGGCTCGGGGGGCCAGCCGAGCTCGTGTGCTCCGTCCTTGAGAGGGCGCTCGATGAGAAGTCCCCGAGCGACCAACGTCGCTTGCTGCGCTTGGCTTGTTTGCGCGGGGACCAGGCTACGGCCAAGCGGGCCCGGGGCCGGCTCAAGACTTTGACACCCAAGGCCTCCCTCCCCGACGAGGACTTCTTTCAGGCGCTGGCGAAGGTGCTCGTGGTCGGGACGCTCAGCGAGACGAAGCTCCAAGCGAACTATCGGTTCGAGAGCGAGCTGGAGGACTACGACTTCACTGCCCTGCCCGGGGCCGAGACCGAGATCAAAGGAAAGAGCCTGCGGGTCTTGGCCAAGCTCCCCGGGCTGCTGCCTGCGCTCGTCTATCACGACTCGACGCTGACGGGCGACACAGCGACTTTCATAGTGGCGGGGGATCCCGGCCCCAAGGGGCGGCTCGTGCTGATGCTCGGGGGGATTTACCTCGTCGTCAACGAGAGCGGAATCGCCACGACCGAGACCCTGCGGGAGCTCAACAAGATCAAGCTCCCGGGCCCGGGAATCAAAGTCTCCGAGGCATTCAAGGTCGTCTTCAAGCGCTCAGGGAAGACCGCCAGCTTGACGCTTAGCCAAAACGGCAAGACTCTCTTCGAGGGCCCAGCGGACGCCGACTCTGCGGGGTATTGCGGTCTGGGTGGGACCGGCGCGGTCACGCGCTACACCCGCTTTGAGATCCGGGCTCAGCCTGACAAGGCTTGGCTGAAGTCGGCTCGAGCCAAGATCCCTTTCGATTGCGAGCGCTCCTACCGGCTCTGGGAGTGGAGTCAGGCGCCCGACGAGCCCGACTTGAGCTTGGTTTACGCCAAGACCAGCGCCGAGGACCCCGAGTGTGTCGGGGAGGTTCCTCCCAAGGCTCTCAAGCTGCTCCTCGCCGCGCGCAAGCTGCTCGCTGAAGTGGGTGAGATCTACGCTGCGGGTCCGCTCAGGAAGGCGATCGACGTCTCTGGTGGACGCGGGTTCTGGGCCGCCGAATACCTGATGGCCCGAATCGAAATGCACGTCGCGGCGGACTCGGCTGAGATGGGCGGAGCTCGGATTCGCCTGGATCAGGCGATCGCGGGCGTCGAGGACTTCTACGAAGCCCACACCGCGCGGAGTGAGCTGCTCCTGAGCGCAGGGGCGCTCGCGCTCGCGCG
The DNA here is from genome assembly GCA_016765095.1 of Planctomycetota bacterium. GTDB lineage: Bacteria > Planctomycetota > J058 > J058 > J058 > NORP233. Next base: position 2,158 of record JAESQQ010000422.1, read on the forward strand.
CGAAGACGCTATGCGAGCCCTCGAGATTCGCCCCGATTATGCGCCCGCGCGATCCGCCTTGGCCTACGTCCTCCTTCAGGAGGGCAAGTTCGACGAGGCGATCGCTGAGATTCGTCTGGCGCGTGAGCTCTCGGGTCGGATCAAGTGGGTGCTCCAGGAAGAGCGCCTCGTCGCGGCTCTCGAGGGCCCCTTGTTTTGGAACGACTCCGTCCGGATCGAGACTGCTGACTACGTCTTCGCGACGGACGTGCTCGATCGACGAGACGAGTTCGAGGAGGTCCTCAAGAGATTCCAGAAGCTCGCGCCCAAGGTCTTCCCCTGCCTGACTCCACGACCCGGTTCGCAGGTCCGCCGGGCTCGGATCTACGTGTTCGCCGAGCAGGAGGGCTATCGTCGCTACTGCTACCAGATCTTCTTCGATCGCAAGGAGAGTTCGGTTGGGGTGTTCTCTTCTCGGACAGGGAACCTCCAACTCGACGCCAGCGCCCGCGACGCGGTCTCGACGCTGCAGCACGAAATGACCCACCAGTGGGTTCACAACATGGGTCTCGAGCTGCCCTACTGGGCGAGCGAGGCCGTCGCGGACTACATAGGCGGCTACGACCCGGCGAAGAAGACCTCCGAACTCGACCTCGAGATGTTGGATTCGCTCGCCGAACTCAAGGAGCCTCCGATGGGTCTCTTCGATCTGATGACCCTTTCGCCGGGCGAGTTCTACTCAGGAAACACGTACCTCAACTACTGCCTGGCCTGGTCCTTTGTCCACTACGCCATGGAGGGCGACGACGCCACGCTCAAGGCGGCGCTCTTCGCCTACCTCAAGGAGCACAACAAGGGACCTGCGGGTGATCCCAAGCGCCAGGCAGGGACGGCCCTCGAATACACCTACGCGGCGACTTTCCACGAGCTGGACATGAAGTCGGTGCAGGTGGCCTGGTGGGCCTACGTGAAGGCTCTCTGTAAGGCCCACTTGCCCAAGGACAAGAACGACGCTCCCGAGAAGGAGAAGTAGACCGCACCGAGGGCATTGCCGGATAGACTGCGAACTCGAGTCAGGGCGGCTCGAATGGGGGCTGCGCGGCCCCTCGGGAGGCGTCATGCGGTCGCTGAGACTAGCTCTGGTTCTGCTCCTCCCCCTGGGAGCCACTCAGGCTCTCCTCCCGCTCAGAGCCGCTCAGGCCCAGGAGCAGACTGAGAAGGGAGACACTCGCCCCGGCGGCGTCGTGGCCCTCGTGGACGGCGTGCCGATCACGCGCTACGAGCTGGACCTCGCCTGCCGACTCGAGCCGAACTTCCGTGACCTGACCGTCGGGAGCACGCTCTGGCGCAAGGCCATGGCTCAGCAGCTCGACGTCCTGATCGAGCAGCGCTTGATCCTTCACAAGGCGCGGAGCGAGAAGATCGAGTTGACTGCGAGCGACGAGCGCTTCTTGACTGCGGAGCTAAATCGCAGGGCTCAGTCGGTCGGTGGAATCGCCGCCTATCGAGCTCAGATCGAAGAGCAGCTCGGCGTGCCCTATGACTACTTCGTCGCCCGCCAGAAGGCGTCGCTGTTGCGCCAGAAGCTCATGAGCAAGAGCGTCTCGCAGGATATCTTCGTCTCTCCGGCTGAGATCCGCCGCTTTTACGTGCGCAATCGAAGCCGCTATGAGCGGCGGGGGGAGATTCGCCTTCGTCAGATCGTGATCTACCCCGACGTGAAGGAGGCGCTCCGCAAGCCGCCAGGTCTTGAGGGCTGGCTCAAGGCGGGCAACGACTGGGACGCTGGCGCCTACGCCGCTGCTGTTCGCAAGCGGATCGTCGACGGCGAACGATTCGCGGTCGTCGCGAAGGACTGCTCGCTGGGTCCAAAGTGGGGCGAGGAGATCAAGGTGTCCTCGAGCCAATCCCTCGACGAGTACTTCATTCGGCCCCTCGGCGAGCGGATCGAGGCGATGCGCCCGGGTGAGATCAGCAAGGTGATCACCACCGTGCGGGCTTCGCTCTACCTCCTCGAGCTGGTCGATCGGCGTGAGCCCGGCCCGCTGCCTCTCTCTGAGGTTCAAACCGACATTGAACGCGAACTCAAGATCGCGATTCGAAAGCAGCGAGAGCTGGTGTGGCTGAGGAAGCTCCGGCGCGAGGCGACGGTCCAGGTCTACTTCAAGGGGATTGCCAAGTAGCCAAGCGGGCGTTGCGGAAACAGCAACTTTCTGCCCTAGACTCCCCCAGTAAGCCGAAGCGAATCGACTGAGTTGCGCGAAGCGACCGCGTAAGTCCTTCGGCTGCAGCGTTGCGTACCGAAACTGCAATCTCGCTCATTGCCTCCTTGACAATATCTCAAGGTTGACTACTCTTGGGATCAGCAACGGAGGTGTTTTGTGGGCCACGACGAAGATTACGACGACGAAGAGTCCTACTACGACGACGAAGAGCTGGACGAGCTTGATCTTCCCGATGCGGAGACGCGCCGGAATCGACTGATCGCCGTCTTCACCGGGTCCTACGGAATCTCAGCGCTGCTGCACCTCGCGCTGCTTGCGATTCTGGCCTTGATCGTGATCGCGACTCCGCCGCCGCCGTCAGAGGCCGTCGTCATCGCCAAGCGCGAGAAGAAGCCGCAGGAGTACGACGAGAAGCTCAAGCGCGACATCCACAAGACTCCCAAGATCCAGAGCGAAGAAGTCGTCGAGAAGCCGATCATCATTCGCGAGCAGGAAGTCGAGATCACCTCGGACATGCCCAAGGGCACCGACCTCTCGAACATGTCGAACAAGAACCTCGACTCGACCTCGGTTGTCGACGCCTACGGTGTCGGGGGTGGCGCCGCGGGTGCCTACGGTCAGCGTTGGGGCAAAGGCTCCCTCTCCAAGGAGGGTGGCAGCGAAGGCACCGAGAGCGCAGTCACGGCGGCGCTGCGGTGGCTAAAGCGGGCCCAGTCCGGCAACGGCATGTGGGACTGCGACGGCTGGACACACCTCGAGAAGCACCCTCAGGACGGTCAGAACGCCGGTGACGGGCGCTACGACACCGGGGTCACCGCGATGGCCCTCTTGGCCTTCCTTGGCAACGGCCACACCCACCGCTTCGGCACCTTCAAGCGGACTGTGAACAAGGGCCTGACCTGGCTCAAGCGTCAACAGAAGTCGAACGGCGCGATCTCCTTCGAGGGCGGCGAGACGATCTACAACCACGCGATCGGCACCATGGCCCTCTGCGAGGCCTATGCCGTCTCTCGTGACTTCACGCTCAAGCGCTACGCCGAGAAGGCGATCAACTTCTGCATTAAGGCCCAGAACCCGAACCTCGGCTGGCAATACGGCCTCAAGACGGGCAAGAACGACACCTCGGTCACGGGTTGGATGGTCTTGGCGCTCAAGGCTGGCAAGACGGCCGGGATCGAAGTCCCTGAGGAGGCCTTCTCGGGCGCCCTGCGCTGGTTCAAGCGCGCCACGGCGGCGAGCGGAGACGTCGGCTATACCCTGCCCGGCGGCGGCTCGTCCTTCCTGTCGGCCAACGACGGCAAGTATGACCCAGTCCCCTGCATGACGGGCGTGTCGGTCATTTGCCGAATCTTCACCGGCGAGCGCCGCAGCGAGGACGCGATTCGCAAGGGCGCCAAGATCCTCATGGACAGCCAGCCCAAGTGGAGCAAGGGCGGTTCGCCCCGCAAGGTGAACTTCTACTACTGGTACTACGGCACCTACGCCATGTTCCAGGTCGGTGGGCCCAAGTGGAAGGAGTGGAACAAGAGCATGCAGGCTTCACTTCTCCCGACCCAGTGCATGGGCGGTCCTGAGGACGGCTCCTGGCCGCCCGTCGGTGAGTGGTGCTTGGCCGGTGGCCGCGTTTACGCGACTGCGATCAACGCTCTGACCCTCGAGATCTACTACCGCTACGAGCGCGCGCAAGGGCACTAGGACGCAGGGCCGGGTCGAGAGGCCCGGGGCCCCTCACTACGAGACACACCTCACTGCTTGCCACGAGCCGGACCC
>JAESQQ010000423.1 GCA_016765095.1 Planctomycetota bacterium
TCGGCCCCTCTGGAGCCTCCCGCGCACTTAACCGTAGCTACCTCAGGAGCTGTGAACCCCTCCCCTACGAAAGCAGTGGGGTGTACCGCCACTTGTGATGGGCAGCACTAGCCCCCAGAACGCTCTTCGAGGGGTAGGCTCCTCGCATGAGCGAATGGACGGTGCGCAAGAAGAAGCCAGAGCAGTCGCCTGGGGCTCGTTTCGTCAGCTACGCGTTTGGCGTCGTCCTCCTGGGCGCCGTCGGAGCCGGACTCGGCGCCGCGCTCCCCATGATCGTCGGGTTTGGCGGAACCGGCCGCCGCAGCGAATCCTTCGCGCATGGCGTCGTCCAGAATCAGGTTCGCCGAGACGCCCGCGAAACCGCGATCCGCGACACCAAGGGGTCCATGGCCTTCCGGGCCGTGGTCGGACTCTTGATCGGAGCCGCCGGGGGAGGACTCTTGATCTTTAGGACGGAACAAGCCCGCCTCAAGCGGAAGGGCTAAACTGCCCACCCCGACCCGCGAGGTTTACGACAATCCCGAGAACTGAGTTACTGGCCTGCGGCAGCCCCCGAGACCTTGAGCTGGATCTGAATCAGCTCGCCCTTCCGAAGAAGCTTCGCCGCGACGACGTGTCCCCTCGGGTGGCGACGAAGGAGCTCGAGGAACTCCCACCTCGAAGTCGGGACGCCGTGGACCTCCAGCAGAAGGTCCCCAGACTGCAAAGGCGAAGCCGGGGGGGCGGAGTTCACGAGCAGCGCCCAGCTGAAGCCGTGCTCCTTGAGCTGTGCTCTGACTGCGTTCCTCGAGGCCGGAGTCTGGATCGTCGCGTCGAGTTCCAGAGGCGGTGGCGGACGACCTAAGGCCTCGACGAGCGGGCCCGCCGCTCGAGCCCGCTCGCCGAGGAGATTCCTGAGGGGCTCTGGCCAGAAGTCTTGGTCTCCTGCGACCTCGCCGAGCAAGACCAAGCGCGCGCCGGCGACCTGACGCAGACGCCTCGGGAGCCGCTCGTTCGCTGCGTCGGCGGAGAGAGAATCCAGCGTGGCTTCCACAGCGCCCAGGACGAGTGTTTGCACGGCCGAGGCGAGTGATTTGGGCACGCTGATCCCTGCTCCGCGTCGAACTTGCTGATTGAACTCCGACAAACTCAGGACTCGCACGAGACGATCTTCGAGCTTTGTGAGTTCGGCGACGCGGGCCCGATAGGCCCGATCTAAGCGCGCGACGACTCGTTCGTCGTCGTTGGTCGTGTCCTTGTAGTGGGCGTGTTCTGGGGTCTCCGTCCCGACGGGGACCACAGCCACGCGATCCAAGGAGCCCCCTTCGAGCACCCCCGCGAGCTCGACCTGATACCAGTCTCCGGTCGCGGCGGGGAAGAGGGTCGTCCCGATCGCCAGCTGAAGCGTGCGTGTCCCCGGCTCGAAGACCATGGCCTGGCAGTTTATGTATTTCAGGTAGACGGCCCCCAAGAGCCCTCGCAGGCGCGCGGGGCTCAGGGGCCGGGGCGTCGTGGCCAAGAGGTTCTCCAAGCGACAGGTCCGATCGTCCGATTGAACGCCGGCTAGCCGATCCACGTCCCCGTTCGTCAAGGTGAAGAGGCTCCGCTCAGAGTCCTGCCGGACGACCTCGAAGCGCGGCCTGGCCCTCTCGTCGTATGCGGTGCTGTAAACCTGATAGACCACGGCCGCTCGTTGAGGGTCGCAGAGGAGCACGAAGTCTCCCGACCCAACGGGGGACTTGCGAAAGACCTCCAGCGCCTCGTCGAGGTTGGAGGCTTGCTCTAGGACTTCTCGCACCCGGTATGAGAGAGGCGTTCCCACCGGCGGATCGCCTCCCTCGAAGTTCATGAGCACCATCGCGCAGACCCCCGCGTCGTTCATGCCGCTCACGACGCCTGTGTAGCCTGGCCACCCAACCGAGACGAAAGCGCGCCCTTGCGGGGGTCGAATCACGGAGACGACCGTGTAGCGGCCCAACTCGCTGGCGGGCGGGGCCGCCACGATCCTCGCCTCTGCCCTGCCTTCCCCGCCGGACGACTCAACCCGCTCGGGCCGCAAGGCTTGCGAGCAGGCGCCCTCGCCACCCCCAAAAACCGCCTCCCAGTTGTGAAGCTCTCTCCCGAGCCCGGAACCATCCGCGCCTCTGCGGCGTCCAAGCCGCCCCCCAACCGAGAGGGATCTCCCCGTATGCACGCAGCTTCGCGCCTGGGCTTCGCAGCCCTGATCCTCGCCTCTGCCCTGCCCGCCTTCGCTCAAGAGCAAGGCCCCCTCCCCGCCGGCGCTAGCCTCGGCACCGTCTCCGATCGCGAGGGCTCCGCTAGCCTCCGCCGCGTCGACGCCGAGCGCTGGGAGCTCGCCTGCGAGCGCCTAGGCCTCCAGCCCGGCGACTGGCTCAAGACCGCCACCCGCGGCGCAAACGCCCTCCAGCTCCGCTTCGGCAAAGGCGAGCTCCTCCTCGGCCCCGGCGCCTTGATCGAGCTCGTTCGCACCGGCGAGATCAAAGTCCTCCGCGGCGAGGTCAAGCTCGCCCCCGCCCAGGGCGAGAAATGGCGCGTGCACGGCCCCCGCCAGGGCTCCCTCGAGATCACCAAGCGGACCGTCGTCCGCGTCCTCAAGGAGACCCTCAGCACGGTCAAGAAGGACCCCAAGTGGCTCTCGGGCTACGAAGGCAACGAGTCCACCGAGGCCATGGGCTCCCTCCTCGCCAAAGTCGACGGCCGCGAAGTCGCCCTCACCATGGGCTATCACAAGGTCGTCGTTGATATCCGCGACCAGATCGCCCGGACCACCGTCGAGGAGAGCTTCGTCAACCACACCTCCTCGGTGCTGGAGGGAATCTTCTACTTCCCCCTCCCCGCCGACGCCTCGATCTCGGGCTTCGCCATGTGGATCGGCAACGAGCAAGTCCACGGCGAGATCGTCGAGAAGCAGCGCGCCCGCGCGATCTACGAGACGATCCTCCGCGAGAAGCGCGACCCAGGCCTCCTCGAGTGGGCCGGCGGCAACGTCTTCAAGGCTCGGATCTACCCGATCGGCCACGAGAAGCGGATCAAGATCACCTACACCCAAGTCCTCCCCAAGCAGGGCGACTCCTTCCGCTACCAATACTCCCTCCGCAGCGAAATGCTCCGCCGCCACCCCCTCAGCAAGCTCGAGCTGAGCGTGACCGTCAGCTCCCAAGAAGAGCTCGCCAGCGTCCGCTGCCCGAGCCACCCCGGCCGGATCCAGGGCACCCCCCACGCCTCACGCTTTGAGTTCTCCGCCGAGGAGGTCACGCCTGAGCGCGACTTCGAGCTCGTCGTGACCACCAAGCGGACCCCCGGCGGCCGCGACACTTTGATCCCCCACCAGCGCTCCGACGACGGCTACTTCCTCTGCCTCGTCGACGCTCCCCCCGCCACCGCTCGCAAGGGCCCCGCCCCACCGCTGGACTTGATCGTGATCGCCGACACCTCGGCGTCCGTCGAGGGCCCCGCCCGCGAGGCCCTCGTCTCGTTCTGCGAGTCGCTGATCGGCAACCTCGGCGTTAAGGATCGCTTCAACCTCCTCACGACCGACACCGAGGTCCGCTGGGCCTTCGACGACGCCCAGAAGTCCACGATCGACACGATCGAGCGCGCCCTGGCCCACGTCGAGCAGCGCGCGCCGCTCGGCTGGACCGACCTCGACCCCGCCTTCCGCGAGGCCTTCGCCCGCGCCAAGCCCAACACCCAGATCGTCTACATAGGCGACGCGACCCACACCCGCGGCGACGCCGACCCCGTCGCCACAGCCCGCCGGATCGCAGCCCTCCACTCCGTCGCCGGCAAGGGCAACGTGCACGTCGTCCAGCCCGGCTCCAAGGGCGAGACCCAAGCCATGATCTCGCTGGCCGCCCTCGGCCTCGGCAGCACCCGCGCGCTCGGCGAGAGCGACCCCGCCACAGCCGCCCAGGACCTCCTCCTCGAAATGAGCGCTCCCAAGCTGAGCGACGTCTCGATCAAGATCAACGGCATGGCCGTGGCCGCCGTCTACCCCAGGCGGCTCCCAAACCTCCCCCTGGGCAGCCAGCACGTGCTCGTCGGGCGCTTCCTCCCGACCCCCGGTGCGCCGATCAAGGCCTCGATCGAAGTCTCCGCCAACGCCGGCGGGAAGCCGTTTACGCGCAGCTCGAGCTCGACTTTTACGACCACGCCCGGCGACGGGAACAGCTTCGTGCCTCGCCTCTGGGCCCGTCGTCACCTCGACGCCCTCCTCGAGGAGGGCCGGAGCAAGGCGACCAAGAAGCGCGTGATCGAGCTCTCTGAAGACTTCCAGATCATGACCCCCTACACCTCGTTCCTCGTCCTCGAGAGCGACGCCGACCGGGCTCGGTTCCAGGTCCAAAAGCGCTTCCGCATGCGCGACGGCGAGGGCTTCTTCGCCAAGGGTCGGAGCGACGCCAACTACGCCCTCAAGCAGAAGGCCCTCAAGGAGGCCAAGCGCTGGCGACTCCACCTCCGCGCGCGTGTCCTCGAGCGACTCGAGGACCTCAA
>JAESQQ010000424.1 GCA_016765095.1 Planctomycetota bacterium
GATCCGCTCGATCCCGGCCGCGAGCACGCCGAAGGGAGTCGAGAGGTAGCGCCTCAGCAGCAGTTGGCAAGCGAGGACGACGGCGGCCACGACGACGAACACCAGCAAGATCGTCGCCTGCAGGCGCTCTGCGGCTCGCTCCTCGAGGACCGACTTGCCGACGGAGAGCTCCACCGAGCCGAGGCGGTGACGGGTCTCGACTGAGGTGTAGACGACGTCCTCGCTCGCGCTGATAAAGAGCGCGCCACCTGGGCGAGAGGCCTCGGCGAGCGTTCGACCCTCGGCGTCTAGGATCCGGACACCGAGCACCTCTGGAGGTTGAAGCGCTGCCCGACAAGTGTTCTCGAGCCCCTCCTGGTCGACGTTCCAGAGGTAGACCGCAGAGACCTCGGCTAGCTGCGTGGTCCAGCGCGCGGTGTCAGCCCGGAGGCGATCCTCGGCGTTGTGACGGGAGACGAGATGAAATCCGCCGCCAGCCAGGACCGCGACGACCAGGACCGTTAGCGCGAGGCCAATGCTGAGGTCGCGAGCGACTGTCCGTCTGTGATCGTGACTCGCCATGACAGAGTCAGCTTACCCCGCAAGTAAATCCACTTCCGACTCAACCCAGCAGGAAGACCCAAGCGGCACACGGCGTAGGCGGGAGTCTCGGCGAGGGGGCCTCGAGGCTCAAGCCGGCTCGCACCAGCGCGATCAGGGCTCGGGGAGGCGTGTTGGCTGCTCCTCCAGGGTGGCGCCCAATCGGAAGGCCAGGCCCGAGCCGCCCAGCACGAGGCCCCACAGGACACCGAAGGCCTCTACGCTCCAAGCGGGGATCGTTGGAATCAAGACCCCGCCCACGAAGCAGGCGGCAGCGGGCAGGAGCAACCAACGACGCGTCTGGAACGCCATCGCCGTGAATCCGATCCCCAAGTAGAGCGCTGCGAACGAGATCCCGACCCCCCGGGGAATGCCGTTCGTCTCGACGATCACGCCGTTGAGCGCGCAGGCCACGGCGACCCCACCCCAGCTTCCGATCATTCGCGCTGAGAGGAGGCTGTCTGGGACACGCCCCGCCTTGAGGAGCGCGAGCGCTGCGCCGCCCCAGGCCAAGACGAGCGCCCCCCAGACGCTGGCCACGATCGGCGTCCAGGCGTCGGCGTCCGGCTGCCGCCAGGCATAGGCCATAAAGAACGCAGCCGCGCAGCCGCCCACCCCCGCGAAGATGTTCACGGCTCCGAGGGGACCCGCGACAGCGCTCCAATCGAGGAGCCGGGCTTGGTCCCGCAGCGCGCTCAGCTCCTCCGCCCGCGCCGCGAGCCGGGCGCGGAGCGCCTCGACCTGCTCGCTGAGCGCAGCCTCAGAGGCCTCAGCGACGTGCCGCCGAGCGAGGGGAAGGTCTTCGGTCGCGATCGCATGGGCGACCATGGTTCGCGCCGTGCGTGTCAGCGCTTCCGCCGCCGCCGGAACGTCGGGCCAAGCCTTGAGCGCCTGGCGAGCGGCGAAGGCGGCCTCGGCCGCGAGACGCTCGATCTCGAGGGAGAGTTCGTCTCGATCCTCGGGCGTGGCGTCCGCCCAGCTCGTCCTCGCGGCCTCGAGCGCGCCCGCGCGGGCGCTCGCCTCCTCGCTCAGCTGGAGCGCGTGCTCGTGCTCGAGGTAGTTGGCCAACGCCTCGCGCAGCGCGTTCACGTCCTCAAAACGCTCGGCGGGGTCGACGTGCATCGCGCGGTTCGCGATGGCGGCCAGCTCGGCTGGGACCTCGGGTGGGTAGGTCTGGGGGTGAGACTCGAGCGCGCTCCAGAGCACGTTCAAGGCGCTGTCCCCCTGATGCCGCGAGCGTCGCACCAGGACCTTATGCAGGCAGGCCCCGAGCAAGTAAACGTCGGTGTGGGTGCCAAGCTGGGCGCCGACACCGTTCGCCTGCTCCGGCGCCATGTAGGAGAGCGTCCCGGCCACCCCGTCCAGATCAGCCACGGGGCGGATTCCGATCCGCGTGCTGTTCGCGAGGTCGAGCCCGGCCGCGAGCCCCCAGTCGACGACGTAGACCTGGCCGAAGCTGTCGAGCATCACGTTGTCGGGCTTCAGATCCCGGTGCAAGACCCCCTGTTCGTGGGCGTAAGCGACGGCGTGGCAGACCGTGATCAAGATTCCCAAGTGCTCGTGGAGCGAAGCGCAGGGGGCGCTTTCCTCGGCCAGGCGATCGGCCCAACTCCGACCCCGCACGAGCTTCATGACGATCTGCGGGCAGCCCTCGGCGTCTTGGCCCAAGTCGTGGACGGGAACGACGTTGGCATGCTCGAGCGCGCCCGTGACTCGGGCCTCGCTCATGAAAGTCCCAGCCACCTCGGGGCTCGAGTGTCTATGGAGGACCTTGAGGGCGACTTCGCGCCCCAGCGAGAGCTGAGTCGCCCGAAACACCGCTCCAAAGCCGCCAGCGCCCAGTTGCTCGCCGACCCGATATCCAACCTCGCTCGGGGTCCCGCTCTCTGACTTGGCCAGCGGCTGAACCGGCAACGTCAGGGTGCCCTCAGGCAGCGGAGGCCGAAAGCTGGTCTGCACCGTGGCCTCGAGCCCAGCGGTCGCCTCCAGGTCGACGAGCGGCTGCCAGCGCTCGGTCCGCTCCGGATCGAGAACACGCTCTGAAGGAGCGACCTCTGGGGAGCTCACCTGGGCGCGTCCTTGGGCAGAGACTTGGAAAGAGGACACGCCTCCTCCGTCACGCGAACGTGGCGTTGGCACCTTGGGCAAGGAACGAGCGGGGGCATGGCGACTCCTCGGCTCAGCCTAGCCCGACTTCGACCCCGTTTGGGGGGCGTGGTTCTCGACGTCGACACCGAGCGAGGACGGCCCCTCACAATGCCCCCCGTGATCCTCGAGGCCTTTGATCCTGCCCAGTGGGAGCTGCCCCCAAGCGCAGACTCCTAACCCCGGTTCTTCTTGCTCCCCCAGCCGAGGCCCGTGCTGAAGCCGGAGAGTCCACGCGCCATGCCGCGCAGCAGCCAGGGAGAGTGGCGCTCGAAGAACACGATCGCCTTGCCGTGGCCCGTGATCACAGCCTCTGCGGGCCGACGCCGGAGCGCGTTCACGATCTGGCGCGCCGCAGTCTCGACGGGCATTTTGAGCCAACTCGGGACCGGGTCCTCGCCTGGGACGAACTGACCGTCGTTTCGGACTCGCCGGATCTCGCTCGCCACAAACCCCGGGCTGATCAAAGTCACGCCGACGCCCGCGGGCGCCAGCTCGTCACGGAGCGACTGGGCGAGAGCCCGGACCGCGAACTTCGACATCGAATACGGCGCCCCGCCCGGTCGTGCGATCCAGCCGGCCACACTCCCCACGATCCCGAGCGATCCGCGGCTCTGCTTGAGGTCGTCGAGCGTCGCGTAGATCGTCCTCAAGACACCGAACACGTTCGTCTCGAACTGGCGCCGGAAGTCATCGAGGGTGAGCTCCTCGAGGTGACCGGTCACGCCGAACCCGGCGTTGGCGAGCACGAGGTCGAGGCGACCGAACTCGTCGCGGATCGCGCTCGCGACCGCTTCCATGTCGCCGTCCTGGGTGACGTCGGCGACGAGCGGGAGCGCACGTCGTCCGAGGGC
>JAESQQ010000425.1 GCA_016765095.1 Planctomycetota bacterium
CCAGGGGCCTCCTCCTAGGCGGCTCGTAACCCGCTCCGTAGGGTGCGGGGTTTACCCCCGCCCGCCCCTAGGCAGCGCCAATCGGCCATCCAGGGGCCTCCTCCTAGGCGGCTCGTAACCCGCTCCGTAGGGTGCGGGGTTTACCCCCGCCCGGCCCCTAGGCAGCGCCAATCGGCCTTTCAGGGGCCTCCTCGCATACTCGACGCGCTCCCACTCACACGCCCAAGATTGGGTCTGGCGCTGTAAAACGAAACGGCCCCCGGATCCTTCTTGTGACCGAGGGCTACCCAAAGGAGGAGCGAGCACCATGACGACGGCCATTCGCGACGACCTGGAACTCGAGATCGAGGACCTCCGCAAGGAGAAGAACGCGATCGTGCTGGCTCACTACTACCAGCACGCGGACATTCAGGACATTGCCGACTTCGTCGGTGACAGCTTGGCGCTCTCCCGCAAGGCGGCCACCTGCGAGCAGGACGTGATCGTGTTCTGCGGGGTTCGGTTCATGGCCGAGACGGCCAAGATCCTCAACCCGAGCCGGACCGTCGTCCTGCCCGACTACGAGGCCAGCTGCTCGCTCGTCGACGGCTGTCCCCCCGCCGTGTTCCAGGCCTGGCGCGAGAAGCACCCCGACCACGTCGTGGTCACGTACATCAACTCGAGCCTCGAACTCAAGTCCATGAGCGACTACTGCTGCACGAGCAGCAACGCGGTCCAGATCATTGAGGCGATCCCAGCCGACAAGAAGATCATTTTCGCGCCCGACAAGAACCTCGGGGCCTACCTCGCGAAGGTCACCGGCCGCGAAATGCTCCTCTGGCAAGGGAGCTGCATGGTCCACGAGATCTTCAGCGAGAAGCACCTCGTGCAGCTCAAGGAGCAGCACCAAGACGCGCTAGTCCTCGCGCACCCCGAGTGCGAAGAGACAATCCTCGCCCTCGCAGACTTCGTCGGCTCGACGGCTGGGATCCTGAAGTTCGCCCGCGAGAGCGAACACACCAAGTTCCTGATCGGGACCGAGGCGCGCATGATCCACGCCATGGAGAAGGAAGCTCCGGGCAAGGAGTTCATTCCGATCCCGACGAGCACAGGCTGCGCCTGCAACGAGTGCCCGCACATGATGCGGAACAACATGGAGAAGCTCCGCGACTGCCTCCGCGACCTGACCCCCGCGATCGAAATTGAAGAGAGCCTTCGCCTGCGAGCCCTGCTCCCGATCGAGGCCATGTTCAAGGTCTGCGACGGCGACGTCCCCACCAGCGGCGACTAAGTCGTCTCCGGCCTCGCGGCCAACCAGGACACGATCTGGTGAGCCTGGTCAGGGTCCAGGTCGAGAGCCGCGTAGTGCTGCCCAGTGGCGCCGCTCGCCACGCGCAGCCCGGCCGTGGAGAGGTTCCGGCGGCGCTGGAACCACGACGACGAAGTCCAAGCCGCTTGGACACGTCGCCTAGGGACGTAAGCGCTGGTCCGGGTCCAGCCGGACCACGACCTGACCAGCGCGTGCTCGGGCATGAGCAAGATCCCTGTCTCGCGAAACCGGCGCCCGCCGAGCCAGACGCCGGGGAGGAAGAGCAAGGCGCCAAGGAGCAGCCAGGGTTGCCCCCAGGCCCCGGCTGCGACGCCGGTCAGCGCGAGGGCCACGCTCAGGCTCAAGAGCGGCTTGAGCCAGAACCGGATCTGGGCCCGCGGCGGCGGAGTCACGAGCTCGCCTGCGGCTTGGAACTGGGGCAAGAAGTCTCGCCAGAAGGCCTCGAGATCTTCTCGGTGGAGAGCAGGGTGGATCCGAGCTGCGGAGCCCTTTTGATCGCTGTGGCCGATCACGTCGACGTCGATCGCTACGTAGCCAAAGGCGGAGAGGAAGAGCGGCTCGACGACGCGAACGGCCTGGAGCTTGTCGCGCCGCAGAGTCACGACCTTGCGCTCGATCAAGCCCTGGCCTATGCGGAGCTCCTGAGGAGTGACCTCGAGCCGAAAACCTCCCCAGCGGATCAGGATCTCGATCGTGGACGCGACCAGGAAGACCACGATCCCAAGCGCGATCACGCCCAGCCAGAGCGCAGGCCCGGCGGCCTGAATCGACTCGCTCGCACGCGCCAAGAAGGAGGCGGTCGCGTCCTTGTCCCCTCCCGTGGCGTCGAACACCCGCTCCAAAATCACCCAGCCGGTCGCCACGATCGCGAGCGCACGGCCCGAGGTCAACGCGAGCGCGAGCACGGGACGGACGCCGAGGCCTGGCGCGCGGAGGGGCGGACTCGCCTCGCTCGACTCGCTCGACTCGCTCGACTCATGCTGCGACCCGCCCTCCTCGTGCGCTGGCGCGTCGCTCTTCGTGGCGGCCGCCGCGGCCCGAGCGAGGTCGATCGCCGCCAGCAGCCCCTCTGCCTGCGAAGGGCGAAGCGCCTTGAGATCGACTTGTGTGCCGGCCGCTCCGCTGCTGATCCGCAGCCGGACCAGACGAAACACCCGCTGTAGAACCCCTGAAGTCTGATCTGCAGCCTGAATCCGCTCAAGCGGGATCACGGTGTGTTTGCGGGTCAGGAGCCCCGAGCGAACCTCGATCGAGTCGTCCGTGAGGCGGTGGCGGGTCAAGAACCAGACCCAAAGCACAGGGAGGAACTTCGCTCCGATCAGCACGAGGAAGATCACCTGGAGCGCGAGTGGGGCGTCCGATTGAACCGCAGCGGCTCCGAACACGATCTGGCCGATCCCTTCGCGGGCCGCGTCCCAGCTCGCGAGCAGGATCAAGAGTGGGCTCTGCCTCTGCCAGCCCTCTTCGTCCTCGACCGCCGCGAGTTCGCCAGCCTCTTCGCTCGACAGGGGCGGAGAGGTCGCCTCCGCCCTCGCGCTCGGCTCGGATTCCGGAGCCTCGGAGCTAGGCGGATCAGGCCTCGTCACGGGCCACGCGCACCAGCTGAGCCAAGTGCTCGCGGAGCCGCTCGGCCTCCGCCTCCTCGAGGTTGGGGATCACGTAGGTCGAAGCCGCGTTGTGGATCTTGACGTCGGCCAACCCGTAGTGTCGCTCGAGGGGGCCCTGAGAAGAGTCGACGTTCTGAACCCGGACGAGGGGGATCAGCTGATAAGTGACCACGATCACGCCCGAGCGAATCCGCACGAACTCCGGTTCGATCCGATACCGAAACCGACTCCAGGCGATCGGCGCAAACACGAAGACCCGCAGCGGAACCACGATCAGGGCCAGAAGTATCCCGCCTAAAGCGACCCCCTGAAGGGGCGCGCCGACCAGCAACCCCAGAAAAGCGCCACCCACGCTGCCCGCAATGAACGGCCCGATCGCGCCGAGGGTCAGCGCGTAGCCCTGGTCCACACGCAAAGCGCGCTTAGGGAGCGGGAGCATTCCTTCGTCAGGGTCGAGGGGCACCGCGGGCTCAGGCGAGGTCGCGAGCGGCTCGTCGGCTGGAGCCGAAGGACTCTCCTCAGGATCGCTCGTGGGTTGGAGTGGGGGGGGCTCGGAGTCCAAGCGCGGATCCTAGCTCAGAACGCTCGACCCGTTCGCGACCTCGTCGGGCCCGCAGAGGCCAGACCCTCTATAGTGCGCGCCGACTCGGAGGACCCCATGAGCGACAGCGTCGAGATCACCTCAGTTCTCAAAGAGGATCGCGTGTTCCCCCCCCCGGCCGACTTCGGGGCCCGCAGCGGAGGCGCTCACGTCGGCTCGCTCGAGGAGTATCGGGCCATGCACAAGCGCTCCCTCGACGACCCGGCGGGGTTTTGGGGCGAAGTCGCGAGCGAGCTCGACTGGTTCGAGCCCTGGACAGAGGTCTGCGAGTGGAAGCTCCCGGACGCGAAGTGGTTCCTGGGCGGGAAGACCAATATCTGCCACAACTGCGTCGACCGTCAGGTTGACCAAGGCCACGGCGACCAAGTCGCGATCCTCTGGGAGTCGGAGACGACCGACTCCCAAGGCGCGCCTGAGATCCGCCGGCTGACCTACGCAGACCTCAAGCGTGAGACCGCCAAGCTCGCCAACGTCCTCGAAGGGCTCGGCGTCAAGAAAGGCGACGTGGTCACGATCTACATGGGCATGGTCCCCGAGCTCGCGATCGCGATCCTGGCCTGCGCCCGAATCGGCGCCGTGCACTCGGTGATCTTCGGCGGCTTCAGCAGCCAAGCGATCGCGGATCGAGTCGAGGACGCCGACAGCTCGGTCGTGCTGACTTGCGACGGGAGCTGGCGGCGCGGGACGATCATTCCGCTCAAGGCCAACGTCGACCAAGCCTGCAAACTGAGCGACAAGATCAAGTCGGTCCTCGTCCTGACCCGCTGCCAGAACGCGATCGAGTGGCAAGACGGACGCGATCACCGGTGGGGCGAGCTCGTCGCAGACGCGTCGGACGTGCGCCCCTGCGAGCCCATGGACAGCGAAGACATGCTCTTCCTGCTCTACACGTCTGGGTCGACAGGCAAGCCGAAGGGGATCGTGCACACCACCGGCGGCTACATGGTCTACACCTACTTGACCAGCAAGCTGACCTTCAACCTCCGCCCCGACGAGGACCAGGTCTACTGGTGCACGGCCGATATCGGCTGGATCACAGGCCACAGCTACATTGTCTACGGCCTGCTCCCGAACCGCGTCCCGACCCTGATGTACGAGGGCGCCCCCAACCACCCGGCCCCGAACCGGTTCTGGGATATCGTCGAACGTCACAAAGTGACGCACTTCTACACCGCCCCGACCGCGATTCGGGCTTTCATGAAGTGGGGCGACGAGCACGTCGAGAAGCACGACCTCTCGAGCCTTCAAGTCCTGGGCACCGTCGGCGAACCGATCAACCCCGAGGCCTGGATCTGGTATCGCGACGTGATCGGCGCCGGGCGCTGCCCGATCGTCGACACCTGGTGGCAGACCGAGACCGGCGGGCACATGCTGACGCCCCTCCCAGGCGCGACGCCGACCGTCCCAGGCTCCTGCACGCTGCCCTTCTTTGGGATCGACGCGGCCGTCGTCGACCAGGACGGAAACGAGCTGCCAGCCAACACCGGCGGTTTGCTCGCGATTCGCAAGCCCTGGCCGAGCATGCTGCGCGGGATCTTCGGAGACCGTGAGCGCTTCGTGGAGACTTACTTCACCAAGATCAAGGGCATGTATTTCCCCGGCGACGGGGCCCGTCGCGACGAGCGCGGCTACTTCTGGATCATGGGCCGCGTCGACGACGTGATCAACGTCGCGGGCCACCGCCTGGGGACCATGGAAGTCGAGTCGGCGATCGCCAGCCACGACTCCGTCGTCGAGGCCGCTGTGGTCGGCATGCCGCATGAGATCAAGGGGACCGCGATTGCGGCCTTCGTGACCCTCGCGGGGGACCTCGAACCCTCAGACGAGCTCCGCCAAGCCCTCAGGGACCACGTCGCCCAGGCAATCGGCGCGATCGCGAAGCCGGACATGATCCGGTTCTGCGACGCGCTCCCCAAGACTCGCTCCGGCAAGATCATGCGCCGCCTGCTCCGTGACATTGCGGCCGGAACCGACTCCGGGCAGGACGTGACCACGCTCGAGGACTTGACCGTCCTGGCGCGACTTCGCGGGGACGAGGAGTAGCCAGAGAGTCGCCTGTGGCGAAGAAGAAGGATCGAGGCCTCACCCCCCGCTTCCTCTCCAACGCCTCCACCACGCGAAGCGGGCAAGCCACGGTCTGGCTCCTGGGCGGTCTGCTCGGGGTCGCGTTTCTGATCCTGTTCCTGGAGGACATTCGCTTCCTCCGAAACGCGACTTGGCCCAAGGGCTGGCCGACGCTCGTCTCGCCGCTGGCGACCGCGCGCCTGTTCGTGGCCGGCCTGGCGTTCACGGCGCTCCTGACCGGCCTCGGTTGGAGCGTGCGGCGCAAGGGGAGCTGGCTCCTCCTGCCGGGCGTCGGGCTGTTCCGAACGCGCCTCAGCCTGGCGCCGTCTGAGTTCCGGCCGAGCGAACTCGAGCTCGCCCGGACCTCGCCCGACGCGTTTTGGGTCGTTCGCCGAGGGGAGCCCGTCTGGCTCCGACCCATGATCGTTCCCTTCAGGACCGACGCCGAAAAGGAGATCTTCGAGCGCTGGCTCTCCGAGCGCCCCTTCGACTACGCCGACATGCTCGGCCCCTTCTCCCTGGTCGAATCCGCGGAGGACACCCCTGCGACGGCGAAGGAGGCCGCCGACATGCCGGGCCCCTTCTCCTTGATCGACTCCGGGGAGGAGACCCCTCCGACGGCGAAGGAGGCCGAGCAGCCAGCGCCGGCCGAGGCCGTGGTGGAGAGCGAGGCAGCCGACGCAGCCCCGACCTCTGGCGAACCGCCGGAACACGAGACCCAGCCGACTCCTCCTTCGGAGCCCGCGACCGTCGCCCCCGAGCCCCCCACCACGGCCGAATACCAAGTCGCTCGCTGGAGACGCTGGACGGCCCACGCTTGCCTCTGTCTCGGCCTCGCGATCGCCCTAGGCTCCGTCGCCGAGTATCGCTACGGAAGCAGCCCAAACGCGGGCGTCGTCGACTCTCCGGGTGTGCAGAAGTTCGTCAGCAACACCTGGCGCTTCAGCGCCGGCGCAGCTCTCTGCCTGTTTGTCGGGCTGGCTGGCCTCTCGTTCCCGACCCGCGTTCTCCGAGTCGGCAACCTCCTCGTGCTCGGCGGGCGGGTCTACACCGCAGGACCCGAGACCCACTGCACCGTCAGCCCTCACCTCCTGAAGATCACGGGGCAGGCTTGGGAGGTTGGGTTCGGGGCGCAGTCCAAGCGGCGGAGCTTTGCGCCGCTGGGGAGCCGCGAACCCGTCGAAGCCGCCCTCCGTGACCTCGGCTGCACGGTTAAACGCGGAGGCCCCCCGATCCTGCGGGTCCTGGTGGGGGTCGTCGGCGCGCTCGGTGTCGCCTCGTTCGCGTTCCTGGTCAGCCGCGACCTCCCCTTCCTGCGCGTGATCGAGTTCAGCGACTCCCGCAACCAGCAGGCCTTTCTCGTGACTCGCCGGAGCGACGCGCAGATCCGCGGACTGGTCTTGACCAGCGCGCCGATCAAAAAGCCCGGCCCAGGCGCCAACTTCTGGCACAAGCTCAAACCCCAGCGCCCGAGCTGGACCGACTTGTTCTCTGGCTCAGCGCCGCCCTTGGAGTTGACCTCGACTTGGCCGACCCAGGACGAGCTGCGACGAGACGTCCAGGTCAGCGGAGGAGCGACCCTGACGCGCGGAGTCGACGTCGTCAGCGAAGGACCCATTCGACTCGACGACACGCTCCTAGAGGAGTTCTTGGAGCTCCGCTCGGGAGACTGGGTCCCCCAGCTCCTCGACGGACGGATTCTCGAAGGGACTCCGGCCCTGATCCGCGACTACCGAACGGGCCTCGCCAGCCACCGCGAATACCGCGGACACGATCAGAACCTCGTCCTGCGCTGGCACTTCGGACACGGCGAGATCGAGTGGGTGGATATTCAGCCCCGCCGCAAATCACTCCCGCACCGATCTGCAGGCACGCCGAGGTGGGTCTCCCAGAATCCCGCCTGGTATGGGAAGGCGCGTCGCCTGAGCCCCCGGCAGACCCACTCGACCGCCAAGCTCCCACCGCCGCTCCGCCTGCTCGAAGCCACACGCGAGATCAACGAGGACGAAGTCAGTGTCCGCGCCGCCCTCGAGCCCCTGTTCCCCGACCTCTGGCGGTCCGGCTCCCCGTCGCGACCGAGCGCAGGCGGGGGCGGATCAGGGCCGCGCTAGCCCCCTTCGGTGGGCTGGAGGTGCGGCAAAAGCAACGCGGCGATCTCCTCCCCTCGGAGCGCGTCGAGGCAGATCCGCACGCCGCCTGGGCGCTGGCACGTCTTGGCCAGGCAAGGAGCGCAGGGCGCCGCCCCCGCCAAGGCGAGCGCCCACGCGGCTCCCGGCGTTCCAGCCGGCCCAGTGCGCGCGGGGTCCGCGGCGGGGAACAGCCCCAAGGTCGGAATCCCCAGGGCCCGAGCCAAGTGAAGGGGCCCCGTGTCGCCGCCGAGGACCGCCCAGGCAGAGCTCAACTGGCGGGCTGACTGCTTCAAAGCCCCTCCGCAGTGAATCGCCACGGGGTGCTTAGCTGCGGTCCGAAGGGCTGCGGCCCGCCTCCCGTCGCCAGGTCCCCCGACTGCCAACACGTCCAAGCCTGGGACCGCAGCGGCGCACGCGTCGACGACGGAGCCCAGGAGCGCCGGCGGAAGGCGATTCGCCTCTTTCCCGGCGCCCGGCAACACGACCAGCCGCGGGCTATCGCTCCGGGTCCCCTGGAGCGACTCGGGGAGGCGGATCGAAGGGGCGCCCGCAGGCGCGCCGGAGCCTCCGAGGACGTGAGCCGCGCGCTCGACAAGCACGCGATAGCGCTCGGCGGCGTGTGCCTCGCCGGGCCGCGGAGCCGTGAGCCGATCGCTGTAGAGGAAGCGAGCCCCTTCCCGAGCCCAGGCCGGCCCCAGCACGCGACGGGCCCCGCTCGCCCGCGCCACGAGAGCCGAGCGGAGGAGCCCTTGGAGGTCGAGCGCTGCCTCAAACCGCTTCTCGCGCAGGACGGCCAAGCCGGCGAGCGAGCGCCGAAGCGCGCCGGTGCTGCGCAGGCCCTCCTTGCGCTCGAGGACCACCAGCCCGTCCAAGGCGGGGTGCCCTTCCAGGACGGGTGCTGCGAGGCGCTCGACGACCCACCAGAGCTCCGTCTCCGGCCACAGCTCCCGGGCGCGCTCGAGGGCGCTCAGCGAATGAACAACGTCCCCCATGGCGCTCAAGCGCACGATCAGGAGGCGCTCGATCGGAGGCTGGACGCGGGTCGGCACGGCGTGAGCCTACACCCGTCAATGGGCGCGCCTGCCGACCCCTTGGCAGATCGCCCCCGGGAGGACACCCTGGGGCATGCGCAAGCCGGACGCCTGGCTCCTGATCGAAGAGGCTCTCCCCTTTCTCCCCAGCGGAGGAGTCGACTGGGCCCAGCGCCCCTACGCCAAGCGCTGGTCGCAACGCCGGCTCGGCTGGCTCGGCCTCGGCGAGCTCCTCAGCGAGGTGATCTCGCTCCGGCGTCCCTGCTACGTGTTCAGCCACGAGGATCTCCCCGAGGACGAGCTCGAGGTCCAGACGCTGGATTCGGCCCTCCGCCGCCTCCGCGAGACCTCCCTCGAGACCCCCTGGTGGGTGATCGACGCCTCGGGCCGCTGGGTGATCGAAGTCTCTCCGGCCGGTCTGGTCAGCCTGGAGTTCGTGCGCGCCCGCGACACCCGCCTCCTAAAGCAAATGCGTGAGGGAGCCTCCTGCCTCATGTCCCCGGTCGGGGTTCAAGCGAAGGAACTCCTGTTCCAGCCCTCGGGCCAGCCCCTCCCCCCCAGCGACGACTAGTGCTGCCCGCCAGAAGTTCCGGTACGGGTGAGTGTAGGGGCGGGGTTTACCC
>JAESQQ010000426.1 GCA_016765095.1 Planctomycetota bacterium
CCACCTTTACCGGTATCTCCGGGTCCAGCCACTAGTGCCAAGGGGCGGTCAGACGCGCTACAAGGGACCCAGCGTGCAGTCCTCCCTGAGACCTCTCCCCTCTCTCCGCTCCGGCTCCTCCGAGTGAGCGGGGGTTCCCAAGACGAGACCGTGCCGACGGGCTTCCCGCACGTCGAGGGTCGGACCCCGCCAGCGACACCGGGCCAACCGGCGACGTCCGCCTTACCGACCCCTGGCCAGTTGGTCGCAGGGTGCGTGATCGAGGGAGAGCTTGGGCGAGGCGGAATGGGCGCCGTGTTTCGCGCCCGCGACCCACAGGGCCGCCCGGTCGCGCTCAAGGTCATGTTGGGACACGGCAGTTCTGCAGTTCGACTTGAGCGCTTCCGGCGCGAGCTCGAGCTGACCCAGGGGCTCCGCCACCCGGGGATCGTGACGGTCTTGGGCGGTGGGGTCGAAGGAGAGCTGCCCTGCATGATCCTCGAGCTCGTCGAAGGGACCGACCTCCTCGCGGTGTTCTCGGATCCCGGGACGGAGACCGACACCAAGCTCCGAATCCTCGAGGAAGTCGCCCGCGCGATCGACTACGCCCACCGCCAGGGCGTGATCCACCGCGACCTCAAGCCCGCTAACGTGCTCGTGACCCAAGCGGGTCGGGCCCGGGTCACCGACTTCGGACTGGCCCGGGACCTCGACCGCCAAACGCGCCTGACGGTCACTGGCGCCGGCTTGGGGACGCCGGCCTACATGTCGCCCGAGCAAGTCGTGGCCGAGAAGGAGACGAGCGGAGCGACGGATATCTACGCCCTGGGCGTGATGCTCTTCGAGGCGCTGACCGGGGAGCTCCCCTTCGACTCCTCGACGCCCATGGCGCTCTACGACTCGATCCTCAAGACCAAGGCTCCTCGCCCCTCGGAGCTCAGCCCCCAGATCTCTGCGGGCTACGACCGGCTCGTCGAGCGGGCCATGGCCAAGGACCCGAGGGCGCGCCCCGCGACCGCCGGCGAGTTCGCGCGCGAACTCGAGGCGCTCCGCCTGGGACTCACTCCTCAACGCGGGGGCCCTTGGCCTTGGATCGCCCTCGTCGGGTTCCTCGTCGGCGCGGCTGGGGTCGCCTACGGGAGCCTCCCTCGCGCGCCTCTCCCCCCGCCCGCGACGCCGGTCGCCACTCCGACGGCGAATCAGACCGCCAACAGCACGGTCCCCCCCGAGCTCATGAACCAGGTCAAAGGCCTCCTCGAGGAGGGAGACCCCGAACAGGCCCTCGGGCTGCTCAAGGCCGGCGGCCAGGGCGAATCGACCTCGGCCGAGGAGCTGCGCCAACACTTCGCGGCCTGCGATCGCGCAGCCGCCGCCCTGACGAAGGTCAACAGATACACGCCCAAGGATCACGCCCAGGTTCCGAGTTGGCTGAAGGAGGCCGAGACCGCCCTCGCCGAGGCGGGCCCAAGCGCCGCTCGCTCGCCCCGCGCCCTCCTGCTAAGAGCTCGCTTGGCCGACGTCCGACTCGAAACGGCTGCGGCCAAGCGCGCGCTCTCGGTGCTCTTGAGGCTGCCTGCCTCGTCTCGCCGTGACGAAACATACACAGCCCTCCTGATCGCCGCCGAGCTGGCGACGGTCGAGGGCGATCGCACCCAGGCGCTCAAACACTGGGTTCAGGCGATCAAGCTCCGCCCCAACCGGGCGCCCGCCCGGCTGAGGCGCCTCACGTTCGCTGGGCGAACCGGCGGCTGGGGAGACAAGGAGCTGATGGCGCTCAAGCGGGACTTCCCCGACGACCCCGACGTCCTGAGCACCTACAGCTCAGAGATCTTTCGGCGCGCAATGCTCTTGGCACCGGACGACCCCAAGCGCATTCGCGGAATCACCCGGGCAGAGGCGAGCCTTCGCAAGGCGGCCGCAGCGGCCGAGCGCCCTTCGCCCTTTCTGGTGGGGCTGGGCTACGTCCTCCGGGCTCAGGGTCGCGAGCGGGAGTCGCTCGTGATGCACGCCCGCGCGCTCGAGGCTTCAAAGGCTCGCGGGCTGGTCGCCTACTGGTACCGCGTCGGGACCTTGGCCCGGCGCCGGTTCGAGACCGAGCGCAAGACGGGAGACCATGTGCAGGCTCGTCACGCGCTGCTCCGCGGGCAAGCCAGAGACGACGGGAACCCCTCGATCGAGTCGGACCTCGCGATCCTGCGCTACCTGCGCGATGCGCCCCGAGATCCGTCGGACCCGCGCTGGGAAGCGGTCCGCCAAGGGCTCGAAGCCGCAATCCAGTTCAGCCCAGCCAATTGGGAGCCCTTCTTCTATCTTGGCCAGACTCTGCGCCGCGCCGCCCCGAGCCGAACCCTGGCGGTCAAGGCCTTCAGCCGCGCGCTGGAGCTGAAGGGGCCCTTTGCGCGTGGCCACGTGGCCCGGGGAGCCACCTTCTTGACCCTCGGCCAGCGAGATCAGGCCGAGGCGGACGCCAAGGCGGCCCTCACGCTCAAGCCCGGCTGGGAGCCGGCTAAGGCGCTGCTCCTCAAGGCGAAGGCCCGCTAGCAGGCGAGACCTCGCGCTCGAGGCCAGAGCGCAGACACCCGGGTGTCGGCGCTTCGCTTCGGATAAGCTCGCCGATCGCTTTGGTAGGGTTTGTCACACCCCGGAGGTCACCCCGTGGACGCGATCTTCTTCGACGTCGACGACACGCTCTTCTCCACGTCGGAGTTCGCGCGACGAGCGCGGCGCGCGGCGTGCGAGGCCATGGCCAGCGTTGGGCTGACGCTTCCGGTCGATCAGATCGAGGACGAGCTGCGCGAGGTCGTGCTCGAGTTCACGAGCAACTACGACCACCACTTCGACCAGCTCCTGCGCCGAATCCCCCGCCGCCACTACAAAGGCGTCAACCACGCGATCCTCGTCGCCTCAGGGATCAAGGCCTATCACGACACCAAGGTCAACGAGCTCGCGCCCTACCCCGACGCGATCGCGCTCTTGGCTGATCTTCACGAAGTCGAGGGGCTGATTGTGGGCGTGATCACGAGTGGCCTCGGCGTCAAGCAAGCCGAGAAGCTCCTCCGCCTGGGGATCTACCGCTACCTCTCACCGAACGCGATCTACATCTCCGATCAAATCGGGATCAACAAGCCAAACGTCAAGCTCTACCGCCGCGCCTGCAGCGACTTGAACCTCAAGCCGGCGCGCTGTATCTACGTCGGGGATCGCATGACGCGAGACATAGACCCGGGCAACGCGCTTGGCCTGACGACGGTGCATATCAAGCGGGGCGGCAAGCACTCCAACGAGGTTGGTCAGAGCGAACCCAACCACGTGATTACGCACTTCGACGAGCTGCGCGGGATCCTCCGGTCTGAATACGGAATCGAGATCCCGGCCGCCGCCCCGAGTGAGCCGAGCGCATGAGCTCACGTTGGTATCTCCTCCTCCCCTTGATCTTCCTCCTTCAGCGGCTTAGGTAGAAAGCCTAAGAAGAGAGAGCGTCTGTCTCTCCGGGACAGGCGTTGGGCGGGGGTAAACCCCGCACCCTACAGATCGCATTCGGCCCCCCCCGAGTCGGTCGACTCGTGGGCCTTCCGAAGCGGCTCGCAACACGCTTTCGTAGGGGCGGGGTTTACCCCCGCCTGGCCCCAGGCTGCGCCAATCGGCCTCTCTGGAGCCTCCGTTTGCTCAGATCGACCAGGAGAGACGCCCGCCCCCAGGCTCCCACGCGGCCGATTGGTCTTCTACGATCCAGCCCATGTTGCGCCCCCGCCAAAGCGCCAAAGTCCGCTGCCCCTGGTGCCTCTCGGGGGAGGCTGGCCGGTGGGTCACCTGCAAGCGTGACAACACCAAGATCCACGCCGAATGCCTGGAGGAATACGGGACGTGCCCGATCTGCCGGAGGCCGGTCGAGGACACAGCGGCCGTCGCGACGGACGAGTCGTTTCAGATCGAGCCGCTCCCGGCTGGACTCTCCAATACCTTCAGGGCGATCGGCTCGGACTATGGGTGGTTTTGCCGAGCAGGCAGCATCATGGGCTACCTCGGCCTGAGCGCTCTCCTCGTGCTGGGGATCTTCTCCCAGAGCGAACCGACGGCCGCGGTCGCCGGGCCTCTCTGCCTCGTGGTCTGGGTCATCTTGCAGTTCGTGCCCAGGCGTCC
Organism: Planctomycetota bacterium; assembly: GCA_016765095.1. Lineage (GTDB taxonomy): Bacteria > Planctomycetota > J058 > J058 > J058 > NORP233. The sequence continues at coordinate 4,120 of JAESQQ010000426.1, forward strand.
GGCGGCGAACCTGCTGCCGAACCACCGCGCGGACGCTGCCCTGGCCACCCGAATCGCTGCGGGGGATCGGAGCGCGCGGGAAGCCCGGAGCCTTCACCGCAAGGCCCGCGCCCAAGCTCGCTCCGTGCGGCGCGCGCTGGAGGCGCTCGCTCCTCTCCGACAACAGGCCTACCGGGTCTACATGGAGCGCACGACTCCCATTGAAGACGCCGAGCGGATCCGTGGGATCGACTCGAGCACGACGGGTCACTTGCGAAACGCGGGGATCCGAACGCTGACCGATCTGCTTCGGCGCCCCTACCTCGAGGACATAGCAGGAGTCAGCGAGGACGACGCGAGACGCCTCCTCGACTGGAGCGACGATCGAGTCGTCGCGATCGGCCGCTTGGCGACGTCTGGCGACTTTCCCGATCGCGAGTTGGTCGACCGCGAGGGCCTCGAGCCCCAACTGGCACCCCTGCGCGAGCTTGGCGAGCGGGCCGTCCGCGAGGCGGCGAAGGCGCGCCAGACCGTTCTCTCCTGGGCGGACCAGCGAGCCTCGCTGCGAGACCAACTGCGAGCGAGCTAAACCGGAGGCCACGATTCTGAGAGGTCGCCCACGAGGGTGGTCTCACGACTCCCGTTCGCTATGAAGGCGACCTCGCTCAGAATCGCGCTCCGCTTTACTAGGAAG
>JAESQQ010000427.1 GCA_016765095.1 Planctomycetota bacterium
GCCCGGTCGGCCGCGCGGCGCAGCGGCACAAAGCGCGCGCTGAGGTGGGCCACCCACTCTTCGTCGTCACGAGACGCTTCGGGGCGGGTCTCCAGCACCAGACCCTCTTCGCTCTCGCGAAGGCGACCCACCCGGGGGATCCCCGGTTCAAGGGCCAGCGGGCGCCCGATCACGACCTCCTCGAGGGCAGAGGGCACAGGCGCCGGCGCGCAGGCCAACAAGACGCGATCGAAGAGGAGCGCAGCCGGAGCGATCGGCGTCCCGTGCACCCGGTGATCGCGGACCGTGGGCGCCTCCTCCAAGGCGAATCGGAGCGCCGTCCGTGGCGCCCCACCCGACACCTCGAGCCGAGGCGCCTCGAGCCAGAGCTCCGTGCGCGCGTAGGGGTAGGGCGGGAGGAAGACGGGACGACGAGCGCGCTCCAGGCGGCGAAGGTCGAGGTGTACCCCCGCCTCGAACAGCGCCGCGAGCGCCTCGAGCGTCGGACGCCAGCCGGTCTCGCGACGACGGATCAAGGGGAAGACTTGGACCTCCTCGGCGAGGGCCGGTGAGACGGCGTGCGCGATCTGAAGCACACAGTGGCTCAGCGCGCCGCTTCCGCTCAGTTCGACGAAGCGACGTTGTCCCTCAGCCAGGGCCGCGCGGATCGCTCGCTCGAAGCGAACCGGCGCCCGGAGGTGGTCGCTCCAGTAGGCGCGCGGGAGCGCCGCGACCCGCGCCCCGATCTGAGTCGAGTAGAGCGGAATGCGCGGGGCCCGCGGCGAGACGAGGGCCAGGTCCTCCTGGAACGCAGCCGCCGCCGCGGACATCAGCGGTGAGTGCGCGGCGCAGCCGACGGCCAGCAAGCGAGACTCGACGCCCCCGTTGCGCAGGAGCGCCAAGAGCTGATCGAGGTCTTCCGACGCCCCCGAGACGACGGTCTGATCCGGCTCGTTGAGGGCCGCCACACTGACCGCGCCTTGGACGGTCGCGAGCGCCTCGCGAACGCGAGCCTCGCCCGCAAACACAGCCGCCATACGCCCGGGCGGGGCCTTGGCCATTAGCTCCCCGCGACGCACCACGAGCCGCGCGGCCTCCTCGAGCTCCAACACACCCGCCACGACCGCCGCGGCGTATTCACCCGCGCTGTGGCCGAGGACCGCGTCCGGTTGGACGCCGAGGTCTGCCAGCCAGCGCGCGAGGGCATAGCTGAGCGCAAACACGACCGGCTGGGCGTATTCGATCCGATCCACCGTGAGCGGCTCGTCCCCCTCTGCCTCCTCGCTCAGGAGTTCGTACAGGGGCACGTCGAGGTGCGGTGCGATCGCGAGTTCGCACTCCGCCCAGGCTGCGGCGAACGCGGGCTCCTGCCACAGGTGACTCCCCATGCCGGGGTATTGAGAGCCTGGCCCTGGGAACAGGAACACCAAGCGCGGCGAACTGCGCAGTCGACGGGGCGCGGGACGAATCCGCTCGTCTGGGCTGTGGCTGAGGAGGTGGAGCTGAGCCAGCGCCTCCTCGCGGTCGGCGACGACGATGCCTCGCCGCAGCGGGAAGCGAGCCGCCGGACCGCGCGCCGCTCCGCAGAGCGCGCCCAGCGAGAGGGTCTCGTCTCCGAGCGCCGTCGCATAGGCCTGAGCCTGGCGCTCGAGGCCGGCGGCATCGGGGGCCGAGAGGCAGAGCAAGTGTTCGCTGCGAAGGTCGGCCCGCTCTGGGGCGAGCGGCGCCTCCTCGACGACCAAGTGGCAGTTCGTCCCGCCGATCCCAAACGCGCTCACGCCAGCCCGACGAGGCACGTTCGCCCGCGGCCACGGACGGGCGAGCGCGAGGGGCAGCAGGACGGGCTCGTCGTCCTCAGCGGAACCCAAGTCGAGGTCCGTGTGCGCCTGATCACAGCCAGGCGTCGGCGGAAGGACTTCGTGGTGAAGCGCTAGGAGGACCTTGATCAAGCTCGCGATCCCAGCGGCGTTGAGGAGGTGGCCAATGTTCGCCTTGACCGATCCGAGGCCGACCCCCCTCGCGCCTGCCGGCCCGAACACTTCACGCAGCGCGCGGACTTCGACGGGATCGCCGATCGCGGTCGCGGTCCCGTGCGCCTCGACATAGCTCGCGCTCTTCGGATCGAGACCGGCCCGCTCCCAGGCTTGGCGCAGGACGGCGCGCTGGCCGGCCGGGTTGGGCGCCATGGACGAGAGCCCGCCGCCGTCGTTGTTCATGGCCCCGCCCCGGAGCACGCCCAAGATCGTGTCGCCGTCGCGCTGCGCAGCCGCAAGCGACTTGAGCACGACCGCGCCCGCGCCCTCGCCAGGCACAAAGCCGTCCCGCTGCGACGAGAAGGGCCGACAGCGGCCGGTCGGCGAGAGGACCCCCGCCTGGCTAAAGAGCAAGAAGGGGAGCACGCTCAGGTTGAGCTGCGCCCCTCCAGCGATCGCGAGCTCGCACTCACCCGCCTGAATGCTCCGAGCCGCGAGGAGAACCGAGACGAGAGAGGTCGCGCAGGCCGCGTTGACCGTCAGGGCCGGCCCCGTCAAGCCGAGGCGCTGGCTGACTCGAGCCGCGAGCATGTTTTGAAGGTTGGCGGGCGCTGAGGCTGCCGTGACCCGGTAGGGATCCGCCGACTGCGCGTTGAAATACTCGTTTCCACCCGCGCCCGCGAACACCCCCACGACCCGCGTCGTGGCCCCGGCCGCTGCCAAGGCCTCGGCCGCGACTTCGAGGAACAAGCGCTGCTGAGGGTCGATCTGGCGAGCCTCGTCGGGCTCGATCCCAAACGCCTCGGCGTCGAAGCCCCGCACGTCCTCGAGGAACCCGCCCTGGGTGCACACCGTCTTGCCCGGAGCCCTGGGGTCGGGGTCGTAGTAAAGCTCGGAGTCCCACCGATCCCGCCCGACGGGTCCGGTCGCGACGCCTCCTCCACGAAGCAGCTCCCAGTAGGCGCTCAGATCCGGCGCGCCTGGGAACCGACAGGCCATGCCGACCACCGCCACCTCGTCGCCCCCGACCCCCGAGTCGATAGGCGACGCCGGTGCGGCGCGAGCGGAGGCGTCTGGACTCGGCGCGCTCGCCTTGGAGCGAGGCGGCTCGCCTGTGGTCTGGGCCAAAGCCGTCGCGGTCTCTTCCACCGTGTGGCACTCGCGCAGGAGGGCGACGTCGAGTTCGCGCCCCGCCAGGCCCTCCAGCCGACCGTGAACCTCGACCGCGAGCAGAGAGTCTCCGCCGAGCGCGAAGAAGCTGACCCGCACGCCGATCTCCTCAAGCGGGCGCTCGAGAGCCTCGGACCAGAGGCCCCGGATCGTCTCGCGCCAGGCGGAGACGAGGTCCCCGGGTGGACCGAGCACGGGCCCCTCGGAGGACCCCTCGTTGCGCTCGGCCGCCTCTTGCCAAGCGCTGGCCGCCGCTCGCGC
>JAESQQ010000428.1 GCA_016765095.1 Planctomycetota bacterium
CTCGCCTCGAGCCGGTGGCTGCTCCCGCTCCCCCTCAAGCCCCGACCTTTATGGGACTCGAAGTCAACGCTAAGACCGGTGGGCTCGTGCTGGAGAGCGGCGTGATGTTTGGCGCCGGCTCAGCCACGCTCAAGACCCGGGGCAAGACGATCCTCAAGCGGCTGGCGAGCGAGCTCAACGCTCCCAAGTTTGCCGAGAGCAAGGTCAGGATCGAAGGCCACACCGACGCGACGCCGATCAAGCGCTCGGGTCACAAGAGCAACTGGGACCTCTCTGGGAAGCGTGCTATGGCCGTCCTGCACTACTTGGAGAAGATCGGAGTCTCGAGCGACCGGCTTTGCTTTGCGGGCTTCGCTTCGCACCAGCCGATCGACGACGGCCAGGGCAAGTCCTCACTGGCCCGAAACCGTCGGGTCGAGATCGTGCTCGCCGAGTAGCTCGGCCAAACCAGGCAAGTCGAAAGAACGCGCCCCGCAGAGCGGGGCGCGTTTTGTTTGGTTCGTCCTGCCCTTCACGGCTACGTGGCCGAGGCCGAACGCAGTGTGCGGCGTCTCAGCGAGCCGCCTTCCAACGCTTAATGACCGACTCCTCGAGTTTCGGCGTGAAGAGCGGGTCCTTGGGGTCTGGGACATCCTCAGCGGGCATCTCGACCGCGCCGCAGTAGACGACGTGCAGGACCCGTGGATCGATTGGGTTCTTGCGCTCGTCGAGGATCTCGAAGATCCCAAAGGTCCAACGGTCTCCCGACTCGGAGCGGTCCGGCGGGAAGGACTGGATCAGGTACTTCGAGAATGACCACTGCATGAGACGTCCTTTGGAGGGTGTTTCTAGAGGCCGATGGCCTTGCGGAGACCGGCCAATTCGTCCCGGTCCAGCCAGGAGCCGCGGCAATCGGGGCAAATGTCGATCGGGACCTCGGTCCCTGGAAAGTCGATCTCGACCAGCACCTGGTCCGGACAGCGAATGCAGCGGAGGGGACCGGGCTCGCCGTCCTTGAGCTTGATCTTGCGGGAGACCCCGAGCGCGAGCATCAAGTCGCCCGCGTCGAGCCAGGTCCCCTCGCAGCTGGCGCAGACTTCGGCCCGGACGCCGCTTGCGCGGCCTTCCTCGATTCGGCCGCTGCAGCGAGGGCAGGCCATGCGCTGGCTCGCGCCGCGATCGAGGTCGTCGAGGATCTCGACCGCTCGCTCTGCCAGGTTGGGCTCCTCGGTCTCGACCAAGTCGCGGACCTGCTCCTTGAGGTCTTCGAACTCGCCCTTGTCGAGCCAGACCCCCGTGCAGCCCGGACACACGTCGAGCGCGACGCCGGTCTTGGGATAAGTCAGTTCACGGAGTCCGTCGCCGCAGCGAAGGCACTTGAACGCGGTCTCGGTTCCGCTTGCGGGATCAAGCCGGCGGTAGACCCCCAGCAGCACACTCAGCTCGCCGCCGTCGAACCACATGCCTGAGCAGCCTGAGCAAAGCTCGACGATGGTGCCGCCTCGATGGATGTGCCAGAGCTTGGCTTCGCACTTTGGGCAGCGAAAGCGCTGCTGACCCGCCAGCTCGAATTCGTCCAGAATGGACTTGGCGCGGACGGCGAGGTCGGGCTGGTCCTGACCCACGACCCGCTCAAGCGCGTCGCGAAGATCCTTCAGCTCGCCGCCGTCGAGCCAGGTCCCCTGGCACTCGGGGCACACGTCGATCGAGACCGAGGTCCCGGGGAAGCGCAGCTCGCGGAGCTCCACGTCGCAGCGCACGCAGAACACGCCCCCCCCGACTCCTTCACCCGGCTCGAGCCGCTTGTAAAGCTCGATCAGGACGGTCAGCTCGCCGGCGTCACACCAAGTCCCCCGACACTCCGGGCAGAGCTCAAGGACCATTCCGCGCCGCTCAGCGTGGGTCAGTTTGACCGCGCAGCGAGGGCAATTGCTCCCCTTGCTCATTGGGAGTCCTCCCGGGGACTCGGAGCTGGGGCGGGGCGCTCGGCCTGGATCGCGCGGATCCGGTCGATCAGTTCTTGGGCTGCGGGCATGGGGTCGCTAGACGAGTCGCGCAGGTGAATCCAGGGCGAGTCGAGGTCGGGTCCGGGCGCGAGGAAGAACACATAGTGACTGAGCTCGACCAAGGGACCGACGACACCTCCGCGTGACTTGTTTGGCAGATAGAGGAAGTCCGAGGCGGTGACTTGCTTGGAGATCTCCGCCTCGCCGAGCAGCGTGTCTTTGACTCGCAGCCGGAGCCGAACGACGCCCTCCTGGTCGCTCCGCTCCTCAAGGCGAGCCACGATCACGAGTTGGCTAAGAGCCAGGAGGTCTCGCAGGCCATCCTCGTCTAGGTCCTCAGTCGCGACCCGAGCCGGGTCCGACACCGCTCGGCGGGGCGGGCCTGTGCAGCCCGTCAGCGAGAGAAAGGAGAGGCAGACACAGAACAGGAGGAGACGCTGAACGATCACGCGGGGAATGTAACCGATGCGCTTTCCAGCTCTCTAGGTCTTGCGCCTGCGCATTCGACGGTTGCTCGGCAGGTCGCTCGGAAGGTCGCTCGAAAGGTCAGCCAGTACGCTCGATTCGGGCCAGCGCGTCTCGCCGACGAGGCCTGCCCCGGTTTCGGGAGCGAAACGTTGCCATCGAGACACACCCAACGCACGCATAGGACACGCATTCTGTTCACTTTCATTTCTCCAGCGATCGAAATGGACCATTTCCTATATTGTGTGAGGCTTATGATCTTCGGAGTGTGAAATGCGCTTGATCAAACTGGAACGAAAGAGAAAAGGAAGCCTTGTGATCAGCACCCGTGGAGTTTGTATTCTTGCCGCCCTCGCCATCGTGACCGGTTGCGGCGGGAACTCGCCAAGCAAGCCTGGTTGGAGCGCCTCGACCGCGACCCCGCTGACGAGCCAAGCCTATGCGCTCGGCACGGCTCGCGCCGACCACGAGGCGATCCTCCTTCCCAACGGCGAAGTCTTCGTCGTGGGTGGCCTCGACTCCCAAGGCCAAGTCTTGGCCTCGACTGAGTTCGTCAGCGAAACCGGCGTGCGGAGTGGACCGACAATGGCCCTGCCTCGCGTCGGCCACTCCCTGACGCTCCTCGCCGACGGCATGATCCTGATCGCCGGCGGCCTGAATGCCAGCAACGGCGAGCCGACCGATACGACCGAGCTCTACGACCCCAAGCTGAACGAAGTTCGCGAGGGTCCCGCCCTGCGTCAGGCGCGTGCGTTCCACACCGCCTTCTTCGTCGGCGAGGACCTGATCCTGGCGGGTGGCCAAGGCACGAGCGCCGTCGGCCCCGCCGGCGAGGCGCGCCAAGTCGCCCTCTTGAACACCCTCGAGCGCTTTCCTGAGGGCGTCCGCGTGAGCGAGCTGATGTCGCTCAGCCTCGGCACGCCCCAGAGTCACCTGACTGGGATCGCGATCTCCCCGATCCAGTTCGTGTTCGTCGGAGGCGAGACGCTCCAAGGCCCGGCGCCCGCCGTGTTCTACGACGGGACCGCCATGGTCCCCCTCGCTGGCCTCGCGCCCCGCGCTGGGTCGGCGATCGCCAACGACAACGACACTCCGATCGTGATCGGTGGTGAGAGCGCCGGCGTCCTCCGCGACGACCTCGAGGTCTTTGACGGCTTCGCGTTCCAAGCGCAAGCCCTCGGCCTCCACCCCCGCCGCGACGCGATCGCTCGGGTCACTTCGGCTGGGATCGTGATCGTGGGAGGAACCGACGCGCTCGGCGCGACGGAAGTCGTCGAACTCGTCTTCCCCGGACAGGTCGCCCAGCTCCCCCCGATCACCGTCGCGCGGCGGGCTCACTCGTTCACCCTCGGCGCCTACCGCCAGCTCGGATTCGTGATCGGCGGCTTTGACGGCGAAGGCGTCCCGACCAACTCGATCGAGTTCGTTCAGATCCCAGCGCTCGACTTCGGCGACCGCAGCTTCAACGGCACCCCAACTACGACCAACCCCAACGCGGGCACCCTGGAGGCCTCCCTGGACGCCAAGTCGCTCGCCGGCCTGCTCCGCGCTGCGAGCGGCGCGGACTGCAAGGCTAAGAAGGGTCACAAGGCTAAGAAGGGTCACAAGGCCAAGACGGGGTCGACGAAGGTTCGCCTCCCAGCAGCTGCCACGGCTCGCCTCCTGATCGCGATCGCCGACGCCCCTGAGCCGACCCAAGCCCAGCTCCTCGCGATGCCTGCCAAGCCCAAGCCGGCCGAGCTGATCGATCGCCTGACGGACACCCTGACTCGCCTCGGCGTCCAAGACGCGAAGAAGATCGCGACGGAGACCCGCGCTCAGCTCGTCGGCCTCTGCGCGATCAAGTTCCCAGGCTCCTCGCTCAAGAAGTTCCTCAAGCACTACAAGGGCAAGTCCCACCCGGCCAAGTCGCTCCTGATCGCTCGGTATCGCCTCTTCAAGGGCCTCGAGGCGACGACGGCGTCCAACCCCCTCAACACGATCGTCGCCAACGGGATCAAGACCGACCTCCGCGGGCTCGAGAACGGGAGCCTCAAGGTCAGCGAGGCCCTGCCCCGCGTCCGCACGGCCCTCCAGGCGACCGCGCCCGAGCCCAAGGACCCCCGCGCGACCAACGCCTTCACGATCCTGGGCAAGGTCCTCGAATACACGGCCCCCGCGGGCAACGCCGCCAACCCGGCCTTGACTGCGGCCACCCCCGGCTTCGCCCCCTGATTCTTTGTTTCTCTCTTTCGTTGTCTGTGTGGAAGGCCGGCCTCTCGGGGCCGGCCTTCGCATTGGTTGAAGACTCGTGCAACACGCAGCGCCCCCTCGCGTCTCTCCACGCGGCGGGGCGTTGGTGGACGTCGCTCGGGGGGGCCCGTAGCGGCAGAGGTATTCGTTCGTCCTGTCTCAACCTCCAGAGAAGGACCCCGAATGAAGATTCAGATCGCAGCGGCCGCGACGCTGGCCAGCCTGGCCAGCCTGAGCCTCAGCGCAGGCCAAGACCCCCCTCCCCTCACCAGCCGCTCAAACTGGGCGATTCCCATTTCGGGCAACGTGCCGGGAATCCCAGACGGCTCGATTCCGACCTCGAACTCGAACATCTACACCATCCCGAAAGAAGACGTTCGGATCTGGAGCGGCCATCTTGGGGACGAGTGCACCCCCAAGGAGCTGAGTCGGGTCCTGGCCGATGTCACCCTCCGAGCCTTCGCGTCCTCTTCGGACGGATCGACCGTTGCTTACTTGACTACGAGCGGAGTCGCCTTCTCACGCGCGTCCGGCCCGCTCAAGCAGCGGGCCTTCCTCGAGGTGCCCGACTCGATCGAGGGTCGGGGCATCCAGCCCAGCTTCACCCTCTCGCCTCGCGGACGGTGGGCGGCGTTCATGACCACTGAGGGGTTCGGCGCTATGCCCCGCCAGACCCTCTGGACCTTGGACCTCCGGCGAATGACTCCCGAGCTCAGCCGACTCGTCCCGCGCCGGATCAAACGGGCGGCGGCGGGCAAGGTGCTGACCGGCTTCAATTGGACACCCGACGGCGACTCCTTCCTGTTCGTAGAGACCGTCCAAGTCCGCAGCAAACCGGTCAGCGTCCTGATCCGATACGACCTCAAGGATCAGCAGGAGCACGAACTGCGCCGTCACTTCGGGCAGATCGACGTGTTCTTCCCCGTCTCGAGTGGATCCTCGTCGAGCGCCTATCGGGTCCTGCTCGGGACCCAGCAAGGCCTGACCTGGATTTCACCGTCGGGGCGCCCTGACGTGGCAATCCCTGAGCTGACTTCGTTTGGGCTCCAACTCCTCGCTGCCTCGGCCCCCGTCGGAAACGCTCCCCCGGACGTCGCAGTCTTCTACCCTCACGCCTTGGGCGACAACTCCGGCGCCTTCCGAGTTGGAACCTACCGCCTAGCTATAGCGGGCGGGCCTGCCACGACCGTCTCTCGTGGTCGCGAGGTTCGCGGGCTGAGCTACTCGCCCCAAGGGCTTCTGACCCTGACCCGGACTGACCTCGTCGGACTTCTCGTCGACAAAGAGCTCGTCGGATTCGAACTCCAGGACGAGAATCGCAGGCCGCGACCGCCAAGGTCGAGCGCGTGGCACGCCAAGCGGCCCTGGCTGGCAGTGGCCTACCGAGACGAACTGGTCGTCCTCGATCTGAGCGGCAAGCTACCTCACCGCGGGATCAAGAGCGAGAGCTGGAAGACCTTCGCCGATGGGTGCCGCCCTGGAACTGACGCAGAGGAAAAGTGTCCAGTCGCGACTATGCGGCCACGGCGTAGCCTGGCTGGCGGAAGGTCTTCAGGCC
>JAESQQ010000429.1 GCA_016765095.1 Planctomycetota bacterium
CGAAGGGACGGGGGAGACCCTTCCCCCCTAATAAACATCAGCCTTTACTCGTGGTTTCGGGTGGGCTCCGCTCACCCCCGAAACCACGAGTAAAGGCGGAACCCTCTCGGGTCCCGCCTTCACTCTTGTCTCAAATCCTCTGGTGAGGATTAGGGACGGACGAAGCGCTCGCAGGCGCCGATCGCGGTGCCGTCGAGGCCTGCGATCGAGGTCGAGCCACCGGCGTATCCACCGATCACCATGACGGTGCCGTCTTGGAGGGCGACAACCTGGTGGTTGTTGCGCTCACTCTGGAGCTGGTAGCTCTCGGTCACGTTGGCCGCGACGTTGTAGAGCTCAGCGGTGGCGACGTTGGTCAGGGACTGAGCCGTGTAGTCGAGCTCAATTCCACCGATCACGAGGAGGTTCCCGTGAACGGTGACGGCCTTGGCGCGAGCCCGGGCCGACTGCAGGTCACCGACCTTGCTAAAGGTCATGGAGGCCGGGTCCAGCTTCTCGACCGAGGTCAGAGTCGCTTGGCCGCTGTCGCCACCGATCACGAAGATCTCACCGGCGATCTCAGCGCCAGCTTGCCAGCGACGGTCCTCACCGAGGGCCGGGCCAGCTGCGCCACCCGCAGCCATGTCGAACTCGCTGGTGCCAGGCGCCAGGTAGAGCGTGACGGTCGGGTTCGACTGGGTCGCCGCGAAGAGGTGACCACCGACGTGGAGGACGTTGCCGCTTGCCAGGAGGTGGGCGGTGCCAGCCTCACGAGGCATTTGCATGTCCATGCCGGTCAGAGGAGCGAAGCTGCCCTGAGCCGCGTCGAAGACCTCGCTCAGGGGGAGCGTTCCACCCTGACCTTGGTTGACGGCGCTGTTGTAGCCACCGGTGAAGAGCACGTTGCCATTCGCCAGGAGCGTGGCGTAGTGACCGCGACGGGGGTAGCTAATGAAGTTCGTGGCCGGCGTGAACGTGTTCGTCGTCGGGTCGAAGAGGAACGCCGAAGCGAGCTCTTGGATAACCGGCGCGTTCGTCGTCGGGTCGAACAGAGCCTCGAAGCCGCGCCCACCAGCGATCAGGACCTGGCCGTTGGCCAGCTTCGTCGCGCTGTGGTCGTAGCGACCAATGAAGTAGGCGTTGCCCGCGGCGTCAGCCGCAGCCATGGCCGCACCGTTACCACCGAGGCTCGCGTCCATGGCGTCGGTCCACATGCCGGCGTCGTGAATCTCGCTCTCGTAAGCGAAGGAGCTGCCGTCCTGAAGTCCGCCGACCACGAGCACGCGGCCGTCGTCGAGGAGCGTCGCCGAGTGGTAACCGCGAGCGGTGACCAGGGTGGCGTCAGAGTAGAAGCCGGTCGTCAGCGTGCTCTCGAGGTCGATCACGTTGCTGACAGGAGGAGTGCTCTTGCCCATGGTCATGAGGCTCGTGGTCGACGAGACGTCGACGCCCGAGGCGCTACCGGCGGTCATGTTGACCGCGTTGAACGTGCCCGAGAAGCGGAGAACAGGGTCGCTACCGAGGGTGACGGTGACTTCCTTGTTGACCACGATCATGTCCGCGCCTTGGCCCCAGCTGTCACCGGCGACCTGAAGCTCAAGCTCCATGGCCGGGTCGATCGGGGGCGCCGGGAAGATCGCGGGCTGAATGATCGAGAGGTCCTCGGTGAAGGTCAGGACGAGGTTGTCACCCATGCTGGCCTTGTTGTCGCCGTCGCGGTCCACGAACCGGCTGCTAGCGAGCTGGCTGTCGGGCATGGGGGGAGCGACGGGGGTCACGTTGGTCGAGACGAGGTCGTAGAGAGGCGTGCCCGTTCCGAAGTCACGGACGACGAGGTAGACCGAACCGGCCTGCGTCGTGACGTGGCTGATCATGGAGCCGAGGGTGCCACCGTTGGGATCGTCGTCGTTGAAGGCGATCTGCGCGCCGCTCGCGTCGAGGAGCGTCAGGGTCGTGTCGCCCGTCGTCGTGGAGCGGAACTCGTAGGTGCCGGCGGTCTGAATGTCGACTTCGAACCAGTCCTCGTCACCCGCAGTCTCAATGTTGCCCGCGGTCACGCTGCTGGCGATCACCGCGGTGGCGCTCGCCATGTCGTTGCCGTGGTCGTCGGCCGGGGTCACCGGGGGAGGCGTGACGGACGGGCCGCTCGCCGTGGTGGTGTAGTCCGGGGTCGAGGTGCCGAAGCCGGTGACCTCAAGGTAGACGGTGGCGGTCGCGGTTGCGGTCCACTGACTGATCAAGCTGTTGAAGAGGCCGTTCGCCCCGTCCTCGTCGTCGTTCTGCTCGAGCTGAACGCCTTGGTCGTCGAACAGGGTCAGGATCGTGTCGTCCTGGGTGTCCGTGCGGAAGTCGTAGAGCGTGCCTGCGACAACGTCGACAGCGAAGTAGTCCATGTCACCGCTGAGCTCGATCTTGCCGGTCGTGGCAGCGTTGAGCTGAATGGCGGTCGCGCCAGCAATGTCGTTGCCGTGGTCGTCCGCAGCGGTCTGCTCGACGACGACGTCGTAGTCGGGAAGGGTGCTGGAGAAACCGTTGACGGCGACGTAGTAGGTGCCGGCGGTCGTGATCGGGAAGCCCGCGATCAAGGCCGCGAGGCCTGTGCCACTGTCGTCGTCGAAAGCCAGCTGCATGCCCTGCGTGTCGTAGAGCGTGATCTGGGTGTCGTCGAGGCTCGGGGCGCCGAAGTTGTAGCTCTGTCCCGCGACTAGCGTGATCTCGAACCAGTCCTCGTCGCCAGCGTTCTCGATCTGGCCAGCCGTAGCAGGCCCAACCGTGATCGCCGTGGCGCTCGCCATGTCGTTGCCGTGGTCGTCAGGGAGCGGCGGCGGGGGGAGGGACCCACCGAGGAGCGCGTTGACCTGGTAGGTGCCCGAGGTCGCCGTGTTGTCCTTGTGCACAACGGCGAGGTAATACTCGGCGCTGGCGGTCGGCGTGAAGGTCAGACGCGAGCTGGGATCACCGACCGTGACGTCGTCGTTCTCAGCGAGAACCGTCGAGCCGTTGGTGTCGATAATGCGCAGGATCGTGTCCATGCCACCAGCGAGGTTCAGCGTGAGGAAGTCGTAGCTGACTCCACTGCTCAGGTTGAGCTTGAACCAGTCGGCGTCAGCCATGTAGTCGATCCGACCGTCGGTGGCCGCAGCGAGGGCGATCGTGGTGCTGTTGCCAGCGTCGTTGCCGTGGTCGTCACCGGGAACGGTGCCACCGCCACCAGGAGGAGTGCCGCCA
>JAESQQ010000430.1 GCA_016765095.1 Planctomycetota bacterium
CCTAGTGGTCCGTCAGGGATCGATTTCCACAGTTGCTTGTCCTCGTCGCCGCTGGCAGCGTTGCTCGTCGGTTACTTACGCCCGGTAAGCTCCGCTCCTCGCGCCTTGCCAGCGACGACGATGCCGGCGCAACTGAGAAAATCGCCTCCTGACACCCCACTAGCGCCCGTGCCTCCGGCTGCGCTTACTCTCCCTCTTCCTCTTCCGGTCTTTCCTCTCGAGGTCCTCCAGCCACTCCGCGTAGGCCTCGTTGGCCTCGAGCACCCCCTGGAAGGGGGCCTTCTTGACAGCCCGCAAGTAGCCCTTTCGGTCGGACTCCCACTGCTTGCCGAAACGCCTCAATGCGTCCTTGAGAGCGTCCTCGGGGTCTTCTCCCCTCAGCAGCGCCAAGCGCGCTACTCGCCAGTGGGCAAAGAACCTCCGCCCCTCAGAGACGTCTTCCGCGGACGCCCCCTCGAGAAGCTCGGCAGTCTGATCGAGAAAGGCCTCGCGGTCCTCTCCCTCGACCCTAGAGGCCCGGTAAATGAGGACGTCGGCCTCCAGGCCGCGCAGGCGAGTGAGGTTCTTTCTCTTTCTCGTTGCCTCCCTTTCGCTCTTACTCTCGCTCTCGCTATCACTAAGCTCGACCGCGTCACGAACCGCCGCCGCCAGGAGCCCCCATGCACGCGGAGCGGCCGCTTCCTTCGCGTAGAACACCCTCTTCAGGACCCGCCTCCCTGTCTCGTAGATCAAGGCGCTACCAGCGCGTTCCAGGACGGCGTACGCCGCAGCCCTCCTCAGCGCGAGGGCAGACTCCCGCCAGTCCTCCCCAGGCAGGGACTGATCGAGCGCGTCTTGGTTAATGTCCCGGTCCCAGGGAACCTCGAGCAGGGCTCGGCTCAAACTACCTGGCCTGAGCAAGTCCTCCCGCGAAAGCAGGGGCTGCTTCCCCTCTGAGGCCACCATCTCCATCAAGCCCTGACGTCCGAGGAGATCGCACTCCATCCAGAACCTTCGCTCGTAGGTGCCTCCCCGAATGTCCTTCAACTTCGGCTCACCAAGCTTGGTCACCAGCTCTCCAAAGAGCGGCGCCCGGGAAAAGGGGACCCGATCCCGCAGCTCTAGGGTCAAGGCCTGCCCGCAAGCCGCGCCTCCGAGAGGCCGGGCCCAGATCGCCTCCCAAGCCGCCCGCGCGGCCTGGCGACGATCGACTCGCCTGGTGTCCTTCGCCAGCTCTCGCAGTCCCCTCGCCAAGGCCCCCTTGCGAACACGCTTGTCGGAGATCCCCACTCTGAGCTTCTCTTCGAGCCGCTCGAGCGAGGGGCGCTGCTCCCCTTCGGGAGGTTTGTCGGCGTGCCGAAGCAGGATCACAGCCAGGCTCCGCTTGCCCCACTTGCCACCCTTGGCCTGCTTGGCCCGCTCCTTGAGCTTCGCGCGCACTTTCTTCTTGAGGCGAAACAGACCCCCTGTGTCGAGGGTTACGCTTTTTTGGAGCCGGATTCCTCCGCGAGAAGTGAGCTCGTCGAGCACCCACTCAGAGTCGGGATCGCGCGTCAACTCGGCTCGCCAGGGACCTTGGCTCCACGGGATCCCAGCCCGCGCAGCTTCGAGGTCCTGCTGCGACAGATCACCGGCCTTGGGGCCGCTCAGCTTGAGGCACAATCCACGAATCAAGTGCGCCCCCGGAAGCGGGCGTTCGCTGGTTCGAATGCTGACGCCGCAGCAACGAATCGCCTCGCGCAACTCTGCGGGAGAGTATTCCTCGCCCACGAGGCAAGACAAAGCCCGCGCGAGCCACTCCGCAGGGGTCTTCGGACTCCAGTCTTCCCTGAGCGCCCCCGCCGCCTGGGACGATCTATCTGGGTCCCAAGCCAGGAGTTGGAGCACTGGCGAGGTCGCGTCTGGGTGATCGATCACCGTCCTCCCGAGACGCTCGAGGCTGCTCCGCGTCGAACCGAAGCGAACCTCTGGGTCCGAGATCGCCAACAGGGCGCGCGCGAAGTCGGAAGGAGCCCCCTGCCCCAACTGGACGAGACCCAGCCGTCCGCGGCTTAGGCGCTCGACGTGCGAGACCCACGATCGGCGCTCACTCCGCGAATCTGCCACGTCTGCCGCCCCCAGGCTCAACCAGGCCCGCGCCGGAAGGTCCGCACAGAGTCCGAGATAGGCTTGGGCAGCTTCGGTCTCCCCAAGACACCCCAAGACTCTGAGCGCCTCGAGTCGAACCAAGGGCGGCACGTCTCCCGCCAGGAACTCCTCCCCCCGCGCCGCCAGCTCCAGGCTCGCCGAGCGCACGTCCTGCCTCGAGCCGCCGAGCGTCAGGCTCGCCTCAGCAAGCGCCACCCGAGCCGCGACGACCTCGCTGGGATCCCCCGCGATACGCCGCAGGATCCGCCGGGCACGTTCTCGGACTGCCTCGGCGGGCTCGCCCTCCTCAGCTTCGCCCTGCTCCGCGAGGGCCGCGCCGAGCGCGAGGCGAAGTCGAGGCTGGGTCGGATCGCCCAACGCCTCAGCCACGCCGGCCCACCCCTGACGAAGGGACTCTCGGTCCGGCGTCGAGTCGTCGAGGCGAGCCAAATCCAAGCCCAGCCCAGCCTCGTCCAAAGCCTGGGCTGAGAGCTGCGCCACGAGCAAGGCCTTCTCAGGACTCGACGGCGCGTCGTCCAGGACCTCGCGGGCGGTCGTCAGCCGATTGCTCAACCGCAGCGCGCGGGCTCGACTGACCGTGGAGCTGCTCGAGGCCCCCCGACCCAGGTCTAGCAGGCGAAGAGCGCGCTCCGCGCCGCGGGGATCCAGACCGGCCTCGGCCAAGGCCAGCCACCGCTGGCCTCGCCGAAGGCAGAGCTCGAGGGCGTGCTGTGGAGCCCCGGGCGAGAGTTTGTCGCCTGAGTTGATCGCGTCGGCGGCGCGGGTCGCCGCGAGTCCAGGCGCGCTGGAGGGTGCGCGCGCCGCCGCCGTCGCGAGGAGGGTCGACTCGATTTGTAGGTTCTCCTGAGCGGCGCAGGCCGCGAGGAGGCTCGCCCACGCCACACGCCGCGCCTCCCCAAGCGGTTGGGTCGGCGCCCACCCCTCCCAGGCGCGCACAGCGCTGCGGAGGTCTCCCAAGGCCAGCTCGAGTCGGATCGAGAGGCTGACCGCTTCCCAGCGAATCTGCACTTCGAGGTCGCTCTTCTCGAGCAGCTCGGCGACCTCCAAGCGCGCGAAGATCACGTCCCCTTGGACCCAACCGCGGACCGCCCGAGTCAGCTGCCTCCACTCCGCCGAGGCCAGAGGGTTGTCCTCGACCTCTTGGCCGGCCTCGACAGCCAGGAACATGGCTGGACCCGGCCCCAGGCTACGAAGCGCAGCCGAATGGGCCTCAGTGTCCTGGGCCTCGGCCGCCGCTCGGGCCCAATCGAATGGATCCAGCCCGACGCCCCTTGGCCCCACAGCCTTGAGCGCCGCCTTCGCCTCGCCAGAGGCGATCAAGACCGGCGCTGCTGAGCTCTCAAACGGCCCCTCCCCCAGCAGCCGACGAGCACGCCCGGTCTCGCCCGCCGAGAAGGCGGCCAAAACGGGGTCGAGGCCCGCTTGACCCCCCGGGCTGAGGGTCGGCGTCGGCGAGGCGCCCGGTCGGCTGAGCACGACTCCTGCTCCCACGGCTGCGATCGCGATCGCGATCAGGGCACCCCCGAGGACCATGAGCGACGATCGCGAGATCGGCGGGGCCGGAGACTCCCCCTCGAGCGCCTTGGAGAGCGCTTCGGCCATCACACTCGCGCTCGGATAGCGCTCGCTGGGTCTGAGGTTTAGGGCGATGTCGACGACTGGGGCCACTCGCCGCCCGAAGTCGTCCTCGAGCAGGATCGAGAGCGGGGCAGGTCGCTCGCCGCTGGCGAGGTTCGCCATTAGCGCGATCGCTCCGCCCTCGCCGTTCGCCGAACGTCCCGTGAGGGCAAAGTAGATCATCGCCCCCAGGGCGTAGACGTCGGTCCAAGGACCGACCTCCCCGTACCCCTCCGGGTGGAGCTGCTCGGGCGCCATGTAGGCCGGGGTCCCGACGATCTCCCCGGTCATCGTCAGGTTCTGGTCCTTGGAGCCAGAGAAGCGCACCAGCCCGAAGTCGGCCAGGAACGCGCGCTCGCCTGAGGCCTCGATCAGGACGTTACCGGGCTTCACGTCGCGGTGAACGACGCCCAACTCGTGCGCAAACCCGAGCGCCGAAGCGACCTGGAGGGTGTAGTCGACGATGCGCTCCTTCGAGAGCCCGAGCTTGAGGAGCTGCTCGAGGTCCTGGCCCTCGACGTAGTCCATAGCCAAGTAGGGCCGCCCGTCTGGCAGCGTGCCTGCGCTCGCGAGCCCCACGATCCCCGGGTGCGTGCCTAGCTTGGTCAGCGCCTCGACCTCTCGCTCGAAGCGCGCTCGGTCGACCTCGTCCTCCATTCCCTCGGCCAGGACTTTGATCGCGAGCTGTCGTCGGAGCTGTGGATCCCTCGCGAGGTAGACCGTCCCCATAGCACCATGCCCCAGCTCTCGCTCGACGTGGTACGGCCCGATCCAGCCCAGGGACTCTTCGCTCACGAGACCCCAGGCGTCACGGGTCTCAGCGAATCGACTGCCCCGGAGAGAGTCGTTTCGACTCGCGAAGTGTGGGGGAGGGAATCTCTATCGGCGGAGCGCACTCGGAAGCCTTTGGCTGGTGCTCAGTCTCCAGGGTGCTCCCCGGACGCGAGATTCGCAAGTTCAGCACGCCGCCGGATCAGCTCCCGGGCAAGCGGAGCTTGACGACCTCGTCTCCGCTTCCCTGCTTCAACCAGGCCTCGAGCTCACGCGCGAACGCGTCGGCGCTCTCCTGGCGTCGCTCGGGATCAAAGCAGAGGGCACGAATGCAGATCTCCTCCAGGCCCTCGTCTATGGAGTCACACCACACGCGCGGCGGGTCAATGCGACCCGACTGGATCTGTCGAATGATCTTGCTGATGTTCTTCCCGACGATCGGCGGGCGCTTGGTCAACACCGAATACAGGAGCCCACCTAACCCATAGATGTCTGCCGCGGGTCCAGCTCGTTTGCTGTCCACGAGCTGCTCGGGGGCCATGTAGTTGGGCGTGCCCATAGCCGTTCCGGTCATCGTGATCTCACTGCCCGACTCCTTGGCGATCCCGAAGTCGGTCAGGCGGACTTGGTCGTAGTTCGTGACGAGGATGTTGTCGGGCTTGAGATCCCGGTGGATCACCCCCTCCTCGTGCGCGAAGTGGACCGCGCGGGCGACCCGAGCCACGAGCTTGACCCCCAGCCGGACGTCCAATCCGTCCTTGATCGCCTCG
The DNA here is from genome assembly GCA_016765095.1 of Planctomycetota bacterium. Taxonomy (GTDB): domain Bacteria; phylum Planctomycetota; class J058; order J058; family J058; genus NORP233. The sequence continues at coordinate 5,286 of JAESQQ010000430.1, forward strand.
CTGAGTGACTTTCCGTCGACGAAGTCCATAGCCAAGAAGAGCACGTTCGGTCCCGCGACACCCCAATCGTGGACCTTCACGATCGCGGGGTAGTCACCCAAGCTGGCCGCCAAGCGAGCCTCGCGCTCAAAGCGCGCCTCGACCTCCGCCTCGGTGACACCCCGCAGCACCTTGAGGGCGACCTCCCGGCCGGTCTCGGTGCAGCGACCCTGATACACGATCCCCATTCCGCCGCGACCGACCTCCCGGATCACCTCGTACTTCCCGATCAAGTGAGGCGTGTTGGGTACGCTGAGCTCAGTCCGAGGGAGCGCCTTGGGAGCCAAGACCTGGGTCTGGTGGGCCACAGGCGCACTCTGTACGACAGCCAACGCGTACTCGTGGCCAAGGACGATTCGATCCCCAGCCCCGGCCCAACCTGAGGCGGTGACTCGCCGCCCGCTTATGAAGGTCCCGTAGCTGCTGGTGTCCGTCACCTGGAGTCGGCCGCTCGCGTCGAGGCGCAGCTCGCAGTGTCGCCTCGAGACGTGAGGATCGGTGCAGGGAATGTCCGGCCGGAACTCGGCGTCGTCTCGCCCGACGCGGAGCGGGACGTCGACTCGGCAGGGGTAGCAGACCCCCGTCTGGAGGTCTTGGATGTGAAGCCTCACGCGGGGTCGACCTCGTAGACGATCGGGTGGTAGCCCTGGCTGAGGCCTGTCGACTCCCACACGAAGACCCCGACCTGCTCCACTCGATGCTGCTGGTAGGGGTCCACCACGATCGCGACGTGGTGAGCCTGAGAGAAGAAGCTCTTGTGAATGAACACGTCGTCAGGGCTCAGGAACACGCTGTGGCGGGGGTGGGTGTGATACCAGCCGAGGATCAGCTTGCTGGGAAAGCGCCGCTCGCGCTCCTTGTGAAAGGCCTTCAACGCGACCTTGTCGAAGGTCAAGCTGATCGCCTCGCTCTTGGCCTCGAGGGCTGGAAACGCGACGTCAATGTCGAGGTAGCGCTGACCCCGAGAGTAGTAGTAGCCGCCGAGCAGGAACCCACCGACCTCGAGGGCTCCCCCGAGCTGGGCGTGGCGGGCCATAGACGCCATAGCCTCGCGGTGAACGTAGACCAAGAGCTCGTCGCTGTGCAGAACACCTAGCTCAACGATCGCGGTGTGCGGCCGCTCGCCCGGGGGGAGCCGCAGGCTGGGTCGGGGGGCGTCTGCCTCCTTGACCTTAATCTGCACGGGACCCTCTCCTGCTCCGTGACGTGCTGCTGCGCAACAGGCAGCTCAGCTTGCGATCGCTCGCCCCCCAAGCACGCACGGCACGAGCACCCAAGTCACGACTTCGGGCGAGGCCGGATCGAGATTCGCACCTCGGGCGGCCTCAAGCTGCGCTCGTCGACGGGGAAGTGCTGACGGTTCTTGTCCGCCCACGTCGCTGACTTGCGGTCGAGCGGCGACTTGACGTTGAACTTGTCCATCCGAATCATGTCGCCGAGCTCGATCACGAAGTCGGCCAAGGACCAGGCCGGTGACCACTGCTGGCTGTGACAGACCGCCTGCCCGCGAATGTTTGGGTGGAAGATCGGGGTCAGCCAGGTGACGTCGGGGGGCTCAGACGGGTAGTAGCTCCCGAGCTTGAGCTCGAATTGGTGCAGACCCGTTTGGACCGCACGGTCGCCGTCGAGCTTGAGGCCCGTCAGCGTGATCGTGAACTTGTAGTAGATCGGCGGCTTCCCACGGTGATCGAACTTGATCAGCGAGGTCCGGCCTTGCGTCAGCCGGATGAGCTCCTCGAAGTCCTTCTGGAGCCGAACCTTCTTGCGTGGTCCCACGGACTACCCAGCGACGAAGGTCGAGGTCAGGAGCAGGACGTCCCCTGACTTGGTGCTCGCGCTCCCAAGGGTATCGGCCTCTTTGTATTCGCGGCCGGTCCGCTTGTTGGAGAGCTCGTAGGCGACCTGGTTCCCGTCGGGACCGGTCAAGGGGAGACCGAGTTCCTTCACGAGGGCCGGGAGGAGTTCCGAGATCCCGTGGTCGTCGGGCAGCTCGACGTCGAACTCCTGGTTTGTATCGGCTCGGACAAGGGTGACGGAAATCTGAGGCATAGCGCGGTCTCCGCTAGAAGAAAAGGGAAAGGTCGCCTGTGAGTTCGAACAGCTGCTCTTGATCACCTTCGGCGTCGACGCCTTTGATGATGTGAAGAGAAGGGAGCCCGAGCTCGGCGAGGGTTTTGTGGCCGAGGCCTTCGGTCCCATCAAACTGGGAGCGGAGGTCTGGAGCCATTGGTTCGTGGCACGACTCGCAGCGAGCGTCGTCCTCGCTGAGGTCTCCGGCGACGGCGAGCACGTCTCGCCGCTGGTCGCAGGCCGCGCAGCTGAGACCGACGATCACTTCGCGGTCACCGTCCAGGCTCAAGATCGCGCCTTCGCCGAGGCGGGCCCGGATCTCGCCGAGCAGCTCGTCGAGGGTCGAGGTTGCGGCGCAGAGCTGCGTCTCGTGGATCTCCTGCCCCTCGAGGCACTCCAGCCAGCCATGGGCCGGGCAGTCTTCGCTGATCCCGATCTCGTAGTCGAAGAACACGTCTGAGATCCCGTAGAGGCCGAGCCGTCGGCCGGCCGGAATCCTGAGGCCGTGGATGAGGCGAACCGCGATCTGAGTCTGGATCCCCGACGCGATCGCGGCCGACGTGGGCGAAGTCGGGACCTTCCCGCCGAAGCCTGTCTCGTCGCGCGCCAACTTGAGGCAACTCTGGCGGCGCCGGAACTCCTTCCGATCGGCTTCCTTGAGCCGGCACTCGTAGCAGGAGCTGACGGGGGGGGTGAAGGTGTAGACGTCGCAGCTGACGGTGTCGAGGCCGGCGTCGATCGACGGTTTGCCAAGGCGGTAGCAGTGCCGCGAGAGATAGACCCGGGCCGCAATGTTGTCGAGGCAGCCCAACACGACCGCCGAGCGCCGGATCACGCCCAGCCCGATCGAGTAGCGCAGGTCGCCCTGAACGGGGATCGCGACGGTGTCGGGGTTCATTTCCATCGCCCGCTCGCAGGCGACTTCGGCCTTCTGGCGGCCGACGTCGTGCTGACGGAACAAGACCGAGCGAGTCAGGTTGGAGGTCTCGATCCCGTCCATGTCGCAGACGATCAGACGTCCGACTCCGAGGAGCGCGAGGTTCTTGATCGCCTCGTTTCCCAAGGCGCCCGCGCCCGCCACGACCACGGTCGTGTTGGCCAGGAGCTCTTGGTCCCACCACTTGATCAGGCGAAGGCGGTGGTAGCGGTCCTCGACGAGGTCCTCACCGCGAATCTGGATCTTCCCATAGGCGTTAGGCGCAGACCCTGAAGGCTCAGGGTCGTCGCCGCGCTTGTCGAGAACTTTGATCTCAATCGCCATGTCGTCAGAAGATACCAAGCCAGGTGCAGACCGGGGCGCAGCGCGTCGGAGAGGTTCTGGCACAATGAACCTCGGCAGCGACCCCGTGAGGCTCCATGACCAACGACAGGGAACGACAGACGCACCTCCTCGGGGAGGTGAAGTTCGCAGAGCGCCAGCTGGAGAAGGCTCGGCTCCTGATCCCCGCCCTAGAAGCCAAAGCCCGCCAGGCTCTCGTGGCGGGCCAGCGCGAGCTCGCGCTAAAATACGCCCTCCAGATCGAAGAAAAGAAGCAGGCCGTCGCGCTGGGGGAGACAAAAGTCGTGGTCTGCAAGCAGGCCCTCGCCAAGGCGAAGGAGCGAAACCACGAACTAAAGGGCGCCCTCGCCCGCCGGGACCTCGCTCAGGGATTGGGCCAGATCGCCGAGATCGCGCTCAAGAGCGAAGCCGCAGACGACATGTTCGAGAAAATCGAACGGGAGACCGCGATTAACGAGGCCAAGGCGGAGATGGCCCTGGAGGCAGCCGGTGAAGGCCTCGAGCCGGCCCTGAGCCCACTCAGCGACGCCGAGGCGATCCTGGCTGAGCTCGAGGGCTCCCTCGGAGGCGCCCCCGCGGCCGAACCCGAGCCCCCCCAGACCTCTGCCGAAGAAATCCTCAAGGAGTTCGAGGGCGGGATCTGAGCGAGGCATCCGCGATCTCGCCCGGACCTACGAAAGCTCCCCCTTGGGAGCCGCCAAGCACGTGGGCGGACCGACTCTCACCGATCTTGCGAAGAGCGGTCATGTTCGGCGTCGGGAGCGCGCTCCTGCTTTGGCTCGTGAGCCAGGCCCTCTGGCTGATCCCGACCTGGCAGGTCTCCAAACGACCTGGCTTCCAGGCGCTGCGGGCGAGCGTGATGGCTGACCGCGGCTTCGCCCAGGCCCTGCGCGGACCCATCGAGGCCGACGCGTTCCCTGAGAGTTACACGATCGGAGACGGGGTCGAGCGCTACACCGTCATCGTGGCTGGGGCTGACGGAGTGATTCGTGTCGCCGGCGAAGTCCGAGACGGGAAAGTTGTGCACCAGCAATCGTCTGGCATAGCGACCTGGAGTTCGGCTTGGGACGCTCGCAAGAGACGCCAATCCCAGGCTCGCTGACTTCTCTCTGCTCGGGCGCCGATTCGTCTCCCGGAGCGAGCCTATCTTGGAACGGATTTCCCAAATCGGGTGCAGCCCGGCCCCTAAGTCCTGGGAGAGAATTGGCTCGCGCGAGTGGGCCCTCAAGTGCTAAACACTGAGTCACACCCGAGATCCGTACCCTAAAAGGGGTCCTATGAAGCCAGTCTTCAAGCTACTCATCTGCAGCTCCGCCTTCCTCGGCGCCATGATGTTCGGCAGTGAGGTCGCGGAGGGTGACCCGCCCGTCCGCGATCGCGTTCCTCGGATGAGTGACCCGGTCATTTACGACTCGGCGTTTTGCACCTACACCGACAGCCAGCCCTTCGTGACCGACGTCAACTGGGACCACCCCTTGATCAAGGCGGCCCGCGCCTCGATCGAAGGCGTCTCTCGCTCGACCATGAGCTACGGCGATCACGTGCGGATCTACCAGTTGGACAAGGACAACGAGTGGAGCGGCCAAAAGGGTCTGCACAAGTTCTGGTGGGAGAAGCCAGACAGCGACCCCAACAAGGCGACGCGCCTAGACGAGATCGACGCCAAGGTCGCCGGTGCCAACTACGAGAACTTCATAAAGACGCTGCTCGGGGAGTGCCGCGACTACCCCTACATGATCCAGAAGAAGCTCGAGGTGCTGGCGTATCACACGCCGGTCAACCAGACCGGAGCCCAGGGCGCGATCGACCCCGAGCACCCCTTCGACAGCTTGAGCGGCGAGGGCTACAGCCGGATGCGCGCGATCACGTCGCGGGTGTTTAGTGACCGTCAGCGCCGCCTGAACCCGAACCCCAGCCGGTTCAACTACAACTGGAACCAGGTCGGCCACGCGCGCGCGAACCGGGTCGATAACTCCGTCAAGCCCATGACCCACGCCGAGATGCGCTACCTGTTCGAGGAGTGGCTGGCCGGTCCCGAGAAGCCCTACAGCCTCGACGTCTACGAAGCAGGCCTCGCGAAGTACATCACCGAGAAGTGCGACCCCGATCCCGAGGGTCCCGACCTCGGCTACAGCTACGACTTCCGCGGTCACAAGAACTTCAAGGCCAACTGGTTCGAGTGCAACGCGTTCATCTGGAACTCACGCGACGCGGCCCGCATGGCTGAGACTCAGCTCAAGAAGGCCAACTTGACCTTCGATCCGACTTACTACCGCCACCCCTTCGCGAGCCGCTACAAGAAGACCAAGGAGCTTTTGGCTGCCTACCTCTTCTATCCGAACGAACACCACCAGCACATGCGTCGCGCCAGCGAGCCGGGCGGCGGACCTCACCTTTACGTGCACAACACCGACCTAAACGACGACGGCGTCGCTGAGTATTCGCTCTTTGAGAACAAGGCTGGCTCGGGCGATATTGGCCTCAGCAGCCAGGCTCTCAAGGGCAGCGAAGTCGCCGCCGGAGCCGTGACCAACACCGCAGTTCACGGGCTCCGCTCCTACCGCCTCGTCGGTCGCCGCGACAGCTCGGGCAAGATCGTGCGGGGGCCCTGGAAGGACTGGGGCTTCAACGCGGTGTTCACGGTCCGCGACAGCAACCGCGACGCGTTCAAGGTCGACGAGGTGTTCGACGACTCGGACAGCAACGCCGAGGCGACCTTCAAGCTGCGTATGGCTCGAATCTGCACGGCCCTCGACCGCCACACCAACTGGGGCCCGACCATGATGTATTCGCCCCTGGCCCAGTCGATCGCCAAGCGCTACTCGGTCCGAGGCGCCTACTCGCCGATCGTCGCCATGAGCTACGAGATCAGCAAGTCGCACAACTTCGCGGTCGGTAACTACCCCCAAACGCACCCCAAGGACAAAGGCGTCGTCAAGTTCATGTTCATCGTCAAGTTCCCGACCAAGAACTACTACGACGAGCGCGACATGAAGGCCGGCAACCGGATCAAGTGGGACGACTTCTACCTCAACGAGAGCTCGCTCAGTAACGACTACTAGACCGAGCGCGCCCTCGACAAGTTCGGCTGGATCCCAGCCGACGACATCAGCTCGGCCGCGTATCTGGCCGAGGCTGAGGGTGAGAGCACCTACTATCCCCCGACCGCGCCGACAAACCCCTCCCCGACCTTCCCGATCCCCAACGACACGGGAATCCTGGGCGCGCTCAACAACTGGGACGACTGAGCCACCTCACCGGCCAGGCACCTAGCAGAGACACGAATGGGGCCGTCGCGTGCGCGACGGCCCTCGTTCATTCCGGAAGGGGAGACCTCCCACCCACCCCCCAGGCCAGGAAGCTCAGCGCGATCCTTCGCCCCAGCGGCGAGGGTCGATCCCGACCTCACTCAGGTCGCTCGCCAGGCGCAGCCAAGCGGCTCCACGAGCGGAGTCTGGGAGGGCCTCCCGCAACAGCGGCGCGAGCTCCTCGAGCCCCTCAGCAAGCACGATCCCTCGACGTGTGACTTCTCCAACGAGCTCGCAGAGATCGAGCACGCGGAGCGGAGCGCTCAACAGGTCTTGGGCCTCGACGTAGGTGGCCTGCGCCTCGGGGCGCCGGCCGAGGTCCCAGAGCGCGTGTCCACGGACCGTCGTCGCAGCGGCCCGCCGGTGCGC
>JAESQQ010000042.1 GCA_016765095.1 Planctomycetota bacterium
ACTTCAGGGTTTCGCGCAGGACTCGGCGTCGCAGGCAAGGCAGGCTGAGGGCAAGCGTAGTGACCTACGCGGCCGAAGCCGAACGCAGCCTGCGGCGTCGAGGACAAGCGAAACGCGAAGTTATTCCTTGGCGCCGACTTAACGGACGCTGACTCGTGAGCCGCCGACGAGGGCCTCTTGGCCGTCGGCGAGACGCACCCAGCACTTGGTCCCGCCGTCGTAGTCGGGCGCTCGGAGGAGGAGAGTCGCCTCCTGCCCCGCCACCGTGCAGGGTTGCTCGCGGATTGGGTCGAGCCCTCGCCAGGCCCTCACGAAGAGGTTCTCCTCGCGCTCGGCTCGGACGGTCGTCGGCTCCATGTGACCCGGACGGACGACGGTCTCTTCCGGCAAAGCCAGGAGCACGTCTAGGATCGAGTGCTTAATGTCAGCACACGTCGTATGCCCGGGCCCCAGCGTCCCCCCGACGCTCCCGCGAAAGAGCGTGTCGCCTGTAAAGACCTCGGCCTCGTTAACCAAGAACGCGAGCTGGCCCAGGGTGTGGCCGGGAATGTGAAGGGCCCGAATCGTGAGTCCTCCGCTCTTGATCTCCTCGCCGTCGCTCAGCGTCTGATCGAGGGAGCCAAACAGCTCGCGCTCGGACGCGTGCCCGCAGATCGGACACCCGAACTTGGCCTGGTAGACGTCGCGGTGGATCAAGTGGTCTAGGTGGTGGTGCGTGCAGAGGGCGTGGGTCACCGTCACCCCCAGCTCCTCGATCCACGCCAAGATCGGCTCTGGCGGCGCACCGGTGTCGATCAGAACCGCGTGGCCACCTGGGCGGTCGGCGACGAGGTAGGTGTTGCTCAGCCAGGTCGGATCGAGGCTCTTGCGGACGATCACTGGGCGCTCCGCGCGTTGGTCTTCGCGAAGGCAGCGAATCCGTCTAGGAGCGCGTGGAGGCGCTTGGCCAAGCCCTCGTCGCTGAGCTCCCCGTCCTCGTCCAGCGCCTCGTGGACCGCCGGGATAAACGTCCGCTTCCAATAGAGGAGGGCGTTGCGATAGTTGAAGACTTGCTCGATCTGCTCGACGGGGCGGAGCCCGCCCCAGCGGCCAGCCGCGACCCCGACGAAGGCCGAAGGAAGCTGGGTCAGCGTGCGCGGGAACTCGAGCATGTCGATAAACAGCTTGAGGACTCCGGGGAAGCTCCCGTTGTATTCGGGGAGGACCGTCAGGAGACCCTCTGCCTCGTCGATCGCCGCTTGGAAAGTTGCGAGTCCGGCGGGGCGGTCGAAGTAGGCGTCGGGGCTCAGGACCTCGGGGGGGAGGTCGATCAAATCCAAGAGCTTGACCTCGTGGCCCTGGCTCTCGAGGTAGCGAACGCAAACCGCGGCCACGCGAGCCGTGTTGCTGCCGCGCCGATTGGTGCCTGAGATGACGACGAACATGGCGCCTCCGATGGTCGTGAGGATAGCGGGTCGGCCGAGGGGCGCCAGCGAGCGCGTCCGAGCCAGAGGATCCTCGCCGAGCCCGTAAGATCGGGGCATGAGCGATCCAGTCCGCTTGACCGTCGTCGGGTCCGGCAACGCGAGCAACGCCGCCGGTCGAGGGCACAGCTGCTACTGGCTGGAAGGTGTCCTCCCCGACGCCGGCCTGATGGTCGACTTCGGCGGGACGGCCTTGGCAGGGATCAAGTCCCTCGGCCTCGACCCCCAGCGCCTGGGCGTCCTCGCGTTCACCCACCTTCACGGGGATCACATAGGCGGCTACCCCTTCCTCGTGATCGACGCTCTCTACGACCGAGGCCGCACGACGCCATTGCAGGTGGTGGGCCCGGTCGGCGTCGAGGAGCGCCTCGAAAGCCTCCTCCGCGTGTGCTACGGCTCGCTCGCAGAGAAGGAGCGCCCCTTTCGCCTCAGCTACCACGAGTTGTCCCCGGGGAATGCCTTTGCGCTCCCCGGAGGCGGATCGATTCAGGCCTCGGCCGCGGATCACCAGGACCCACCCGAGGTGCCGCTTTGCCTGCGAATCACAGCTGCGAACGGGTCGGCAATCGCCTTTAGCGGCGACACGCGATTCTGCGACGGACTGTTCGAAGCGGCCCGCGGCACGCGGCTCCTCGTGGCCGAGTGCAGCGCGCTCGAGCCGCCGTGCGGGCGCCACTGCTCCTGGCTCGAGTGGCGTGAGCAGGCAGCCTCGCTCGACTGTCCTCGAATTCTCCTGACCCACCTCGGCGAGGAAGTCCGGGCGCGGATTCCCGAGCTCCTCGGCGAAGGGCTCGCTGGGCTCGAGGTCGAGTTCGCCGACGACGGTCGGACGCTCGAGGTTCGCTAGCGGTCTAGGTCCACTCCTCGTGGAGGGCCAAGCGAACGCGCGCGGTCCCCTCTAAGGCCTCCACGAAGGGCGAGCGCAACAGATCTCGGCCGTCCTCTTGGAGCCGCTCGCCGACGCCCGCGGGGCCCGGGCCGCTGAGCTTGAGCCACCAAAAGACTGCGGCACCGTCTGGCGTCTGGCGCGGGTCAACGAAGGCTTCGAAGCGAAGGGAGAGCCGGCGGGCGCCGAGGAAGCGTCCGAAGCGCTCTCGGACCGGGCCCTCGAGGCGGATCTCGAGGTCGTCGCGGCGATTGCAACGCCGGCGAGCCTGATCGAGGTCGACCACGAGCCCGGCCCAGCTCCGCGACTCCGCCTCGCAGGGGCCCGCGCGAAGCTTCGCGGTCGCGCCCTCGCCGAGCGCGATCAAGTGGCGGCTGACACGCTCTAGGAACGCGCTCAGCTGACCCTGCGCGAGGCGATGCTTGGGTTCGGTCGGGTAAATCGTGAGGACCTGGGTGGACACGCCTATGGTTTAGCAGGCCGGCCATGCGAGCGCGAGGAAGCGCGAGAAAGCGAGCCTCCCCTCCTAGATCCGCTCGATGATCGTGGCGGTTCCCATTCCCCAGCCAATGCACATGGCGATCAGGCCGTAGCGTGCCTCCCGGCGCTCGAGCTCGTTGAGGAGCGTCGCGAAGAGCTTGCTGCCCGTGCAGCCGAGGGGATGCCCGAGCGCGATCGCGCCGCCATTGACGTTCACCTTCGAGACGTCTACCGCCAGCTCCTTCTGCCAGGCCAAAACGACCGAAGCGAAGGCCTCGTTGACTTCGAACAGGTCGATCTGATCGAGGGTCAGGCCCGCCTTGTCGAGTGCCTTGCGCGTCGCGGGGATCGGGCCGGAGAGCATCAGCGTCGGGTCGACCCCGACCTGAGCGTGGCTCACGATGCGAGCCCGCGCGCGAAGACCGAGCGCCTCGGCCTTGGCGGGGCTCGCGAGGAGGACCGCTGCCGCGCCGTCGGTGATCTGCGAGCTGCTTCCGGCCGTCACGATCCCGTCTGGCTTGAACGCGGGGCGGAGCCCGCCGATCTTTGCGGCGCTCGTGTCGCGACGCGGGCCCTCGTCCACGCTGATCTCCTTGCCCCCGACCGTGACGGGCACGATCTCGCCCTCGAAGCGACCGGCGTCCTGAGCGGCGATCGCCTTGGCGTGACTCTCCGCCGAGAAGGTGTCGAGGTCTGCGCGCGTCAGCGACCAGCGCTCGGCCATAAGCTCCGCCGAGATCCCCTGGCCGACCACGTCATAGCGACGGCCGAGCTCGTCGTTGAACGAGCCGACGTCGGATCCCATAGGGACGCGCGACATGCTCTCCATGCCACACCCGACCGTCAGATCGCTCTGGCCGGATTGGATCTCCTGAGCCGCGAAGGCCACCGCCTGCTGCCCGGATCCGCAGAGGCGGTTGAGGGTCACGCCAGGCACCGTCTGGGGCCAGCCCGAGGCGAGCACCGACTGGCGGATCACGCACACCCCCTGCTCGTCGGTCTGCGTGACGCAGCCGCCAACGACGTCTTCGACCTCGGCCGGGTCGAACCCGTTGCGCCGGACCAACGCTTGGAGGCATTCGGCGAGGAGTTGATCCCCGCGAACCTCGCTCAGCTGACCCCCCTTGCGCCCCATGGGGGTGCGAATCGCGTCAATGATTAGCGCATCGGGCATCACTGCCTCCTCTGGTGGGGGGCAGGATACCGACGCTCGGACCGGAAGCGAAGCCCATTGGATCGCGCGAACCGGACCTGCCTCCCGAACGGAAAAAGTTCTCCACGCTTCTCCGCAAACGCTGGGGTTGGGTCTCTCAGCGTGGGGAGAACGTGTCGAGAAATCTAAGGTTCGGCATACGTCAGGGGTGCTGGGTAGGCTTCTGCGGACGCCTGGGGAGGCGTTTCGGATGTGGAGAATCGCGCGCTCGGCCTCGTGAAGGGGGGGGACGAACGTGCAGTAAACGCACAGTGGAGCCGCCGCCTCGGCGCGGTAGGTTGCAAGTCCCGCCGACGGCGGGGGCGGTCAGACCCTTTTGGGACCCGCTCTTTTAGGGACTCGCTGGGAGGGCTAGACGATGGACCAAATGATGAGCGGAGGGTTTGGCGGAGGCTCCCAAGTCATGGAGCCCGACCCGCTCCTCAAGAACATTCCCCCTCACAGCCGCGAAGCAGAGCGCGCCCTGCTCAGCTCGCTGTTCGTTGATCCGCGCGCGATCGACGAAGTCGCGCAGGTCCTCAACGACCCGAGCCAGTTCTACGACCCGGCTCACCGAATGATCTTCGAGATCATTATCGAGCTCTGGCAGCGCAATCAGCCCATGGACGTCGTGCTCGTCAACGAGGAGCTCGACCGCAAAGGACAGCTCGAGCTCGTGGGCGGAACGGAGGCCTTGGCCGAGCTCTCGATGGTCGTCCCGAGCGGCGCCAACGCCGAGTACTACGCCAAGATCATTCGCGACCGCGCCCTTCAGCGTCGCCTGATCGAGATCACGGCTCATGTCCAGGCTGACGCGTTCGAGACGTCCGGCCCGATTGACGAGCTCCTCGACCGCTCCGAACAGATGATGTTCGAGGTCACCCAGCGACGCCTCAAGAACGAGGCAGTTCGAGTCGGGACCGTCGTCGAGGAGGCCTATCAGGCGCTCGTCGCCCGCCAAGAAGGCGGCGAGACCCGCGGCCTCTCCAGCTACTACGCTGACCTAGACGACCTGACCTCTGGCTTCCTCCCTGGCGAGCTCACGATCATGGCCGCTCGGCCGTCCATGGGGAAGACCAGCTTCGCGCTCAACATCATTCGCAATTGTGTCATGCACGGACACGCGGCCTGCTTCTTCTCGCTCGAGATGCCCCGGATCCAAGTCACCTCCAACATGCTCTGTGGGTTGGCCAAGATCGACGGCCACCGCCTCTCAACTGGAGCGCTGACCCGCGAGGAGAAGCGCGCCTTCTTCAACGCCTGCGAGATCCTTGAGCCGCTCAATTTCTTCATAGACGACTCGCCGACGCTCTCGACCATGGAGCTGCGCGCCAAGGGCCGCCGCCTCCGCGCCCAGCACCAAATCGACCTGATCGTGGTCGATTACCTCCAGCTAATGACAGGCTCCAGCCGGGCCGCCCGCGAGAGTCGGCAGATCGAGGTCACCGAGATCAGCCGCTGCATAAAGGCCCTCGCCCGCGAACTCGAGATCCCGATCATTTGCCTGGCCCAGCTCTCCCGAAAAGTCGAGGAGCGCGCTGACAAGAAGCCCATGATGTCGGACCTCCGCGAATCGGGCTCCATCGAACAGGACGCCGACAAGATCCTCCTCCTTCACCGACCGGAGTATTACGACCGCGACAACGAGGAGCTCAAAGGCAGGGCCCACATCATCGTCGCCAAGAACCGCAACGGCCCCACCGGCGAAGTCGAAATGTCGTTCATAGCGAACCAAATGCGCTTCGAGAACCTGACTCGAATGTAGTCAGGACGCGCCTCCTCCGGCGCGCGCCCTCGTGCCATGCCAGCGACCCTCCCGATCTGCCTCGTCCTCCACGGCTCACTCGCCCAAGTCCGCACAGACCTGACGCGGCTCGAGCCGAGCGTGACGGTCGTCGAGCTGCGCCTGGACGCGATCCCCGATCTCGATCCCTCCCGCGCAGCGCTTGAGGCGTTGATCACGAGCTCGCCGGTCCCCTTGATCGCGACCTGCCGACCGGAGCGTGAGGGTGGCTACTGGAAGAGCGACGAGCCGAGCCGGCTCGCGCTCCTCGCGTCGGCCGCCCACGCTGGGGCCGCCTGGGTCGACGTCGAAGCCGATGCCGTGGCTGACCTCCCTCCCCTGCCTGGCGAGGTCAGCGTCCTCGTCTCCGCTCACCCCAGCGGCCTGACGTGCGCGCCTGACCAGCGCTCCGCCGCGTTGTCGGCCCAGCTGGCCTCCCTTCGCCACCCGCGCGCGCAGGCCCTCAAGCTAGCGCTCCCCTGCGACGACGCCCGCGACGCGCTGACTCTCCTCCGCTTGGCAAGCCAGGAGACGCTCCCCACGCTCGCGATCGGGATGGGCTTTCCCGGGGTCGCGACTCGAATCCTAGGCCCTGCGGCGGGCGGGCCTTGGACCTACGCTGCTCCCAGGCAAGACTCCTCGCTCGCCGCGGGACAGCTGACGCCCTCTCAGTTGGGGGGGATCGCCAAGGACGCCCAGGCATGGTTTGGGGTCATTGGAGCCCCCGTCGCACACAGCCGCTCCCCCCACCTCATGAACGCGGTCTTCGAACGCCTGGGACTCTCTGCGGCCTACAGCTGGCTGGAGACCGAGGATCCAGGGGGTCTGCTGGACCAGGCGGACCTCGACGGCCGCTGGGCTGGGTTCTCGATCACGATCCCCCACAAGTCCACGCTGCTCGAGCGCGTCGAGCTGGCCCCAGAAGCCGCAGCAGCGGGCGCCTTGAACACCCTGGTCCGGACCGCCCGCGGCTGGCGCGGACACAACACCGACGGACTCGCCGTCGAACTCCTGCTTGGGGACCGCGTCGCAGACGACCTGCGCGAGCTCCCCGTAGCGTTGCTCGGCAACGGAGGCGCGGCCCGCGCCGCCGCAGCGGTTCTCCGCGCCGCAGGCGCGCAAGTCCGGGTCTACACCCGCCACGAGGCTCGCGGTCGAGCCTTCGCCGCCGAGTTCAACCTCGCCTGGGGCGGCTCTCTTGACGCGCTCCCCACCGCCGAGAGCTCGGGAAGTCCACGAGTGATCCTCAATGCGACCTCGGTCGGAATGACACCCGACGAAGACTCGAGCCCCGTTCGAGCCGAGGTGTTCGGCCCCGAGCAGGTCGCCTACGACCTCGTCTACACGCCTCCCGAGACGCGCTTCCTTCAGGACGCAGCGACCCGAGGCGCGGGCACGATCTCAGGCGTCGACCACTTCCTAACCCAGGCGGCCGCCCAACTAGGACTCTTCTGGGGAGACCGCACCCTCGACCTCCCTGCCCTAGACGACCCCTGGTGGCGACGAGCTGCCCGCCTGGACTAGTAGTCGAAGGTCAACCCGGCCTCCCGGTCGCTGAACCCGATCGCCTCTTGGAAGCGCACGGCGTCGAGGCGCTCGGGAAATCCTGCGGTCCCGAGCACGAACTTGTATTCGTGCGCCGGGCCAGGGAAGGTGCTCGCAGGGAGCATCTCGCCGCGCGCGGCGCGATCCGAGTAGCGAATGAACACGACCAGCTTCCCCTGGTAGTCCCGGTTTCCTTTCACGCCATAGCGGAACAAGCCTCCGTATCCGTGGCGCCCATCAGAGCCCGGGTTCGCCGCAGACCAAATCGGGATTCCCAGCACGACCGCCTGGACCAAGAGTGGATCGCCCGCGTGTCCCCAGGTCACCTCTTGGACCACGTCGCCGCCCTTGCTGTGCCCGTAGAGCCGGATCTCCCCGACGCCTGCGCTGCGCGCCTTCTCGATCAAGGCGTGAGTCCGCCCGACGCCGGTTCGAAGCGAGAAGGCATAAATCGCGAGGGCCTTGGCGTCGTTGCCAGCCGCCCAGTCGTGATAGTCGACCTGGATCGCAGGGATCCCAAGGCTGGCTTGGACGTAGCTCGCGTAGGGGCGCATCCAGCCAGACCGACGCGTCGGGGTGTCTCGCTCGTGTCCGGCTCCGCTCACGAAGATCGCGAGCGCGCCGCCCTGGGTGAAGTGATCCTCGAGGAACTGGGCGTCGACACCGTTCCCCGCCATTTCGAACGCCAGCTCCTGAGCCGCCTCGTTGCGTGGCGTCGCGGGGTCGTCGCGGCGCCCATACCAGACTGCGGCGTCAGGGCCCGAGGGCACGTAGCTCTCGTCTTGGAGGAGAGTCGCAAAGGGCGGCGCGAGGGCGCTCGGGATCGCAGCCGTGGTGGTGCTCGTGACGACCGTCGGCGTGATCGTGGTCGAGGTTAGACCCGCCGTCGCGGCCGAGGGAGCCGAACCGCTTGAGCTGTTTCCACAGGCCGAGACGAGGAGAGAGACAGAGAAGGCTGTCAGGAGCAGGAGAGTTGCTTCAAGACGTCGGACCACGAGGAGCCTCCGGGCGCTGGGGATGCCTGGAGCACTCCGCAAGCTCGGGTCCGGGCTCGTGCTCCGAGGCACGAGGCACTTAGGGCGTTCTGAGACCGTCTCAACCAGCCGGTGAGAGCCCAGATCCGGTGCCGAGGGGCGGAGCCCGCACCGTGCGATTCCCGCCCGCCTCCGAGGGACCGGGGAGGAAACGGCCAAGACCTGACCTCCTCCTGCCCCCTCGGTAAGATCCGTTCAAACGGAGACAGCCATGCCATCACTCTCAAGACGTCCCCTCTCCCTGTTCCTCGTCGGCTTCATGACGTGTGCCGCCCTCGTCGCATCCACGGGGGCCAAGGAAGACGAGAAGGATCCCCTCGACGCGCTGCGGACCGAAATGATCACCACCTCGCGGACCGCGCTTCAATCACACCAGACCAGGGCACGCGACGGCGCGAGTGATGCGGATGCGGTGATGCTCTGGACCCGGATCGTGACCGCGTCCGAAGTCGAAGCAGGGCAAAAGA
The DNA here is from genome assembly GCA_016765095.1 of Planctomycetota bacterium. Classification (GTDB taxonomy): domain Bacteria; phylum Planctomycetota; class J058; order J058; family J058; genus NORP233. The sequence continues at coordinate 8,851 of JAESQQ010000042.1, forward strand.
CTTCGCTGGAGGCCGCAGAGGCCGTCCTGAGCGCAGCGAAGCGGCTCGAGGGTGACGCCAAGAAACGCGTCGCGATGGGGGTAGCAACCCAAGCCGACTTGGCGGCGGCCAGCTACTTCCGGGCCCGAGCCGAGCTCGACCTCGCCCTCCTCAAGAAGGCTCAGCGGAAAGGAAAGAGGTAGCCCTCCACTGCGAACTGGGAATCGGCTGGCTCCGCCGCTAATCTGACGACGCTCGGAGAACGTCCCGTGCGCTTCACTGCACTCCCGATCCTCGCCGCGCTCGCCCTCTGGGCTGCGCCCGCTGCGGCTCAAGACAGGGTCAGCGTCCCGCTGAGTGGGTTCGTGAGCGAGCGATACGGTGAGATCGTCTCGCGCTGAGATCTACGGGGGCAACCTCCGCAAGTCGCCCTACACCCTGGACCTCGATCGACGATCGGATCGCCTTGATCAGGAAGATCAAGGAGCAAGAGCGTCAGCTCGCCGGCACGGTGATCAGCCTGCCCGGCATCACCGACGCCCTACGCAAGCTGAGCGGCGAGTAAGCGCTCTCCGCGATCTAGCGAGAGCCGCGAATCCGCCGCTGCTTACTTGGCCGGCGCCGGCTTGGGCAGGAACTCCAGCCGACCGAACCACTGCGGCTTGTGATAGCTGATGTTGAAGGCCGGCGACCAGGAGAGGCTTTCTTCGATGGTCCGGACTTTGTAGAGCATGATCTTGCCCGCGTTGGGGTTCTCAAGCTGCTTGGGCCGCGGGACCTGAGCCTTCTGAGCAGGCGTCAGCGGCAAGTACTCCGGCTCGAGGGCAAGCGGTCCACCCACCATGATGTACCGCGGCCAGAGCTCGTCAGAGATCTGGAGTCGTTTCTGAACGACCTTCGGGTCGAGGGCGAGCGCGGTCTCTCCGCGAACGCGCTCGTTGCGCATCAGCCCCATCCGCCAGCGGTCGCCAGGGGCTGGGGGAATCGGTCGGTGCGCGATCGGAGGGTAGGCCGCCCCCGAGGCTTGGAGCGCGACCCAGGGGATCTTGATCTCGACGCTGTAGCCCCGATCCCCGCCAATCACGCCCTTGGGATCGTTGCGCGCGTTCTCCTTGGGCGGAAGGAGGTCAAGCTCGCCGTTGACGTGGACCGCGGTCTCCATAGTCGGCGCGCTCCAGCGCGAGAAGCTGAGGAAGTCCTGCCAAGGGTTGTGATCAACGGGGGCCGCCGGAATCAGGCAGAACAAGTCATAGACCCGATTGGCCGGCGAGACCTCGACCTCGTAGTAGGTCACTCCGTCGCCGCCGTCGTCTAGGAAGAGCTCGACGACCTCGTCGCCGGGCAAGGTGCTCTTGTCGCGGGGAACGTCGCGCGCCCACACGTCGGGGTCCTCCGCTTGGAACGCGACGTAGATCGCGCTCTCGTCCCAAGCCACGTAGGCGTAGGTGTTCCAGGCGGCGGGTCCTCCGTCCATGTGACGCCGAAAGGGCCCCAGGCGCGCGGCCCTCTTCCAAACCGGGTCGTCCAATCTGCCGTCGATCACCGGCGGCTGACCGTTGGTGTGGACCGCCCCGGCGTAGGGGACACGCCGCGAGACGGGCATGCCCTCCTGGCGTGATGGCGGGTGGAGCGCGAACACCGCGAGCGCCAACAGGACTCCGATCGCGCCCTGCGAAAGCTCACGGCGCTTGGGTTCGAGGAGCGTCGCCAAGATCAACACGACCGCGATCACGAGCGGAGCCCCCTCGCGGGGCGAGGGCCAGTGGGTCGGCTTGTTGTTGTCGTATTCGCCCCAGTAGGGCTGGTCTATGTAGTAGCCCACGTGGTGGGCGAGGTCGGCGGGATCGAGGAAGCTCAGCGGGAGGGTAATCAGGGCGAACACGATCAGGATCGGCTTGACCGCGAGCGAGGTGTCGGGGAGCCCGACTCCACCGTCGGGCCGCTTGAGTCGCTGCCAGGTCAAGAAGGGCAGAACTCCACCGGCCGCCCCCAGCGCGTCGAGCACGATGTCGGAGAAGTCGAACCAGTGGCTCATTGTGACGTGGAGCGGGTCCAAGAGATTCGCGATCACAAAGTGCTGGAACAGTTCGTCGGCGAGACCCAGCCCGACCGTCAGCAGGAAAGCGGCCACGGGCAGTCGGCCACGATCGAGCGCGTACGCGATCAAGACGCCGACCAGGGCATACTGTCCAAAGTGGACAAGTTCGGTGGCGTAGACGATGAACATCTTCCAGATCAGGAACAGCATCACAGCCCAGGCCAGCCAGGGGACGAGCTCGCGGCCAACTCGGCTCCGATCGACGCCGCGCAGGGCGACCATGACCCCGATCAGCATCGCGACTGCGATCGTGGCGAAGAACATAGCCATTCTTCCCTCGAGGACCGCCATTCCGAGCGCTCCCCCCTCCTTGGTCAGGGTCCCGGGCTCCTTGGCCCAAGCGAACAGCTCCCCAGCTAGGCTGACGCCCTTCTGGTGGAACACGGCGGAGACAAACCAGACCGTTAACCCGACCACTAGCCAGGGGATCGAGACTCCTCGCTCTTTGCTCACCACGTCGCCGCCTCTCTAGGGGCGGCAGCCTATGGGATGCGAGACACCGCCTCAACGCCCCTGCGCGGGGTAGGCTCGGCGACCCCGAGGAGGCCAGATGAAGTCCCGCCCATGGCGTCAACGTTGCACCGGCGAGGAGATCACGAGCGAAGCCGTGCTCCTCGAATGCCTCGCTCCCCCAGCTCTGGTGAAGGGACGCACGATTCAGGGCCTCGACCTTGAGGCGCACCTCGAAGCGCTCGCGGCGATCGACCTCGAGGACGTGATCTTCCTCGGCTGCACCTTCGGCGAGGCCGGCGGGGAGTTGGAGCTCATCAAGCGAGGGGCGGCCATCTTCCCTCGGATCAAGGGGCTGCCCTATCAGCCCTACCGCTCCGCCCTCTACTCGGTCCCCGAGCTCATGGAGGGCCACGACGCAGGCGGTTACCCAGCCACGCGCGACTTCAAGATCTACGAGCACTTCGACCGCGCCCGGCGACGAGAGACTGGAGTCGGACTCCGCGAGACCCTCGCCCAGCGCCTCCACGACCACGCGATCGACGACGCCCTCGAAGAGCTGCTGACTCGAGCGTCTGGGCGAGGAGTCATAGCGATCATGGGTGGGCACGGGACGGGGCGCTCAGACCCCTACTTCCATGCAGTCGCCCACTTGACCTGGTCCCTGACCCGCGCGGGCTACTTCGTCGCCACCGGTGGGGGCCCCGGGATCATGGAGGCGGGGAACCTGGGCGCGTTCTTCGCCAACTACAGCGATCCCCAGGTCATAGACGACGTGATCAACACCCTCGCCGAGGCAGACACCTTCGCGGGTGGCGAGGAGCAGGGGACGCAGGCTTACCTCGACGCGATCCGCCGCTACTTCCAGCTCGGGCAGGAGGTCCTGGCTCGGTTCACAGGCGAAGTCGACCCAGCGATCGCTGAGCGCTACGGGCGAGAGAGCCCAGAGCCAGGCCAGAGCCTCGCGATCCCGACGTGGTTCTATGGCCACGAGCCGAGCAACCTCTGGAGCAACCACATCGCGAAGTATTTCTCCAACAGCCTCCGCGAAGACGGCCTGCTCGCGATCGCGACCGCCGGGGTCGTGTTTGCACCCGGCAGCGCGGGGACGATGCAGGAGGTCTTTATGGACCTCGCCCAAAACCACTACGCGACCTTCCGCTACCGAAGCCCAATGGTCTTCCTCGGCAAGGAGCGCTGGAGCTCTCTGTTCAATCTCGTCCAGGAGTTCGTCGGCTCTCGCGGAGGCGCCGAGCTCTACGGCGACTTGATCGGGCTCGTCGACACCGCGAGCGAGGCGTTTGGCTTCATCGAGGCCCACGAGCCGAGGCTGCGTGAGTCCAAGCCGCCCCTCTACGAGCTGCTCGGGAGCGAAGGGTCCCAGACAGAGGCAGCCACGTGAGCGTCACGATCCGTCGCGCCAGCGCAGCGGACGTGGACACGGTCCTGCTCCTGATCCAAGAGCTCGCCGAGTACGAGCGCGAACCAGAAGCGGTCTCTGCGACACGCGAGGATCTCCTCCGAGACGGATTCGCTGAGGTCCCGCTGTTCACCGTCGACCTCGCGGTCGAGCTCGCGCCCTCAGGTGGCGAGGAGGTCCTCGGGATGGCGCTCTACTTCGCCAACTACAGCACTTGGGAAGGCCGACGCGGGATCTACCTTGAGGAGCTCTACGTCCGCCCCCCTGCCCGCCGCCGCGGAATCGGCAAGGCGCTCGTGGCCCACCTAGCGGCTGAGCTCAAGCGCACCGGAGGAGCTCGCCTAGACCTCTCCGTCTTGGACTGGAACCAACCTGCGAGAGACTTCTACGCAGCACTAGGCTTCAACGATCAGGCCACCTGGCGGTCCTACCGCCTCACGGGCGAAGCCCTAGCGCGCCAAGCCGGTAGCTAGGCGTCCGGGCTGGGGCGCTGACGGCGGCTCTTGATCGTGATCTTGGGCGGCGGCTTAGACGGCGTCCGCGGCGTCGCTCGAACGCTCGGCCAGGGCTTGGGCGGAGTTTCGTCCTCGCCGGAATCGACTTCGAGGTCGAGCTCGAGCCGGCGAGAGGCCGGGCGGAGCGACTCGCCAGTGTGACGCTCATAGAGTCGACCCGGGTAGCTGAGACCCTCCGGGACGGTGTAGGCGACGGCGTCTCCGCTCGGGAGGAGGCCAACCTTTAGATAACGCCGGGCCGCCATTCGATCGAGGCGCTCCTTGATTTGATCCGCTGGGAGCCGGCTCTGAGCGGCGATGGTCGTGTGGGTGAACTGCTCGAGGCCCGAGCGAAGCGCGAGGTAGAAGATCTCGTGCTCGATCCGAGCCACCCTGGCCAAGTCCTCCGCTTCCTCTTCTCCGCGAAAGAAGTCAGACAGCCTGGCGAGGGTCGTCGGGTCGGGCTGGGCGTTTTGGATCCGCTGGAGGGCGCTATAGCACTTGTCGCAGATCACGCCCGAGCGCTGGAGTTCGCCGCCCTCTGTGCTGGGCTCCGCCAGCTCGCCAAAGCAAGTCGGGCAGTCGGCTGGCGGTGGGGGCATTTGCCGCTGGAGCTCAGGGAAATCGTAGGTCAGGTATTCGCCAAAGTCGTTGCGAACGACGCTCCGGCCGTCAGCGACGAGGTCCGCGTGCTGCTCGACCTCCTCGAGGCTTGTCGGCATCTCAAGGAAGACCCGCGCGATCGAAACCGTGCCTTCGTGGAGGAGGGCGAGGCGATAGAGGACCTTCTCGACGGCCAAGGCAGAGGTGAGCTTCACAGGGAGGAGGATACCGTGGCACGAGCGAGTTGGGCGGGCTCCGGAAGCACTCGGTTGGTTCGAACCTCCTCGCGCGGTAGGATCCTGACCCTGTGGAGGCCCCTATGAAACGACACGCTTTGATCCTGGCCGCGACCCTGCTCGCCACCGGCTGCGTGGGCAACTACAACGGGCTCCCGACCGAGCGCGGCCCCCGCAACATTAAGGCCCGCACGCGCCCCGACCTCGCTAAGAAAGTTCAGTGGCGCAAGATCATGGTCGGAGCCGGCAAGACCCAGTCGCTCCTGGGCTACGTCAGGACCGACTCGGGCGCCCACGCCGGCGGGGCTGCGACTTATTGGATCTACAACAAAGCCTTCGTGATGGTCGGCCGCGTCTCCCCCCGAGGGAGCGTCGTCACGATCGACCCGGCGGGCCAGGAGAAGTGGACCGGCAACTACAGCCTGCCCTTGGCTTGCCTTCACCTGTTCGGCTACCAGACCCGCAAGACGATCTTGTTCGAATCGATGCCCGCCCCTCGCGGCTAGCTCGAGGCCCTATGCGGCGTGCCGACCCAGCACGCCGCCCTCGGGGGCGATCCCGAACAGGTCCTCAAAGGTGTCGCGGACGCCGAGCAGGTTCTCCCAGCGGCGGACGATCAACTCCAAGATCATGAAGAGCAAGATCGCGCGGAGCAGCCAAGGCGTCAGCTCAAGGGTCTGAGTTCGGAGGTCGCCACGCGGGCTCAGCACCTCGTCGACTTTGAGGACCTTTCCACCGGTGGTCTCAGCGACGGCCCTCAGAGTCTCGAAGTCGACTCGGCCGACGGCGGCCTCGCCCGAGACTTCGTGCACGTAGCCCGCAGACGCCATGTCCGCGCCCGCCCGAGTGCGAACCAGGTAGACGCCAGGCTGATCGAGCTCCAGGTCACGCCGGTAGCGACCCGGGCCGACAGGATCCAAAGTCAACTTGATCAGCGGCTTCATTTGGCTGCCGAGGGCACCCGCCGGCACGAAGTAAACGTCCGCTGTGACCTTCGCGGCGTTGCGGAAGGTGGCCGCGTCCTCGAGCGCGTCGACTTCGACTCGGAGACGGTTGTCGACCTCGCTCAAGCGCAGGTCTATGAGCTGTCCTTCGGGGTTGCGAGCCATCTCACGCAGAACCTGACCCCAGAACTGGCCGTAGCCGGGCCACCCGGCGAGCCAGAGGGCGGCCCAGCGCGACTTGCAGTCGCTGGTGAAGGCCGTGACCTTCCCGAGCCCAAACCGCCAGTGGGCGAGGAGCGGGTCGCCCTGATCGGTCACGAGCGGGACCTGGGTCGTGGCCTTGCGGAGCGTCTTGACGTAGCCCAGGAGGGGCCGGGCCTCGCTCGCCGTCCAGCCCTTGAGCATTGGGTGCCGCTCGACCTGTTGGGGCACGAAGGCCTCCTCGCGGACCAAACGCCCCATGTGCACCGCGGTGTCCTGGGTGAAGATCCGGGGGATCGTGCTCGGGTCGGACGTCTCGTAGAACTTGCCGCCGCCAGCGCGGGCGATCCCGCGGAGGAGGACTTTGTCGGCGCCTCCCCCGACGCCAACCGCCGAGACCGTGATCCCGTCAGCCAGCATTTGAGCCGCGAGGCCCTCGTAGCCGCCGCCCGCAGTCCGACCGTCGGTCAGGACGATCGCGTGCTTGACCTTGGCTTGAATGCGCTTGAGGGCCTCGTAGCCGGCGGTCATGCCCGGATAAATGTTCGTCCCCCCGCCAGCGGTCAGGGTCGCGATCCGTCCCCGGATCTGGGCTTTGTTGCCAGCCCGAGTCATGGGCACGACCCAGTTGGCCGCGCTGTCGAAGGCGCACACCCCAATGTAGTCCTTGCGCGACAGTATGGACGCGGTCGCGATCGCAGCCGACTTGCAGATCTCGATCTTCTGTCCCTGCATAGAACCCGAGCGGTCAATGATCAGGCAGATCGCAGTCGAGAAGCGCTCCTCTTGGTCAGGCGGCTGCATCTTGACCGGGAGAATGTCCTCGATCGGGGTCCGGTAGTAGCCACCGACTCCGAACGAGTTGATCCCGCCGATCATCAGAAACCCGCCCCCCAGCTTCTCTACGTAGTCGTGGAGGACCGCCATCACGCGCTGGCTCAGCATTCGAGCCGGGACGTCGCTCAAGATCACGCCGTCGTAGGCGGCGAGCTGCTGAAGGCTCTCAGGGATCCCTTCGGGCGGGCGAATGTCGAGCCGAATCCCCTCGCGCGCCATGGCCTCGGCCAGGAAGTGAGCCTCGTCGGGGAGCCCCTCCACGTAGAGCAGGAGCGGTCGCCCGCGGACCTCGACCAGAGTCATAGCGTCGTCGTTCTCAGGGATCTGATCGCCCTCAAAGCCCTCGACTCGAACCAGGAAGCGATAGAGATTGCGAGCCTCGGGGGTTCGCTTGAACTCAACGGTCTTAGCTTCGCCGACTTCGAGCGTCAGCTCGCGTGACTCGACCTCGACTCCGTTCTCGAACAGCCGGATCGTCCCGGTCCCGCTCAGCGAACTCTCGACCTCGGCGTAGAGCGCGATCGTTGAGCCCTCGTGGGCTCGCGCTCGGCTGCTCCTGAGGCGCACGATCCGCGCGTCAGGCTCGGCGGGTCCCCGATTGGGGACGCAGTCGATCACGATCCCCTTGAGCGCGGCCTCGCGAGCAGCGCGGCGGAGGTCCCCTCGGGTCTCTAGCCCGTCTGTGACGAGCACCACTCGGCGATCGGTGTTGGGCGGGAACAGGCCCGAGGCCAAGGCCAAGGCTTGAGAGAGGTTCGACTGGGCCCCGCCGCTCTCGATCCAAGCTGGATCGACAGGCAGAGGCTCGTCCTTGGGGTAGGAGGCCGGCGTCCGCACGAGCTGGAGATCTTCGCCAGTCGAGACGATCCCGACTTTGGTCTCCGGAGGGAGGGCCGCGATCAGGCTCTCGATTCGGGCCACGGCTGCCGCCTGGCCGAGTCGCCCTTGGCTCCGGCTGTGGTCGAGCACAAACACGACCGCCTCGTCTGAGCGCTCGACCTCTGTCGTCGGCTCGGCGAGAGCCGCCGCCGCGAGCGAGAACAGCGCGATCCTCAACACGCAGAGCCAGGCTCGACGCCGGGGGCTCATGGGATGCTGTGAACGCCGTGCGGCCAGCAGGATGAGGGCTGCCGCGACCGGAATCAGGCCGAGCAACTCGGGACGCTCCCAGGTCATTAGAAGACCCCCAGTCGGTGGAAGAGCCAGGCCTCGACCAGGAGGACGCAGAGGATCCCCCAGAGCAAGATCGGGCGCAGGTCGCCGCGCAGATAAGCCTCGAGCGGCAGCTCCTTGCGAGGCCCGGCCGCCACTAAGGGGACGGGGTTGGCTTGGAGGTTCGTCTCGCGACTGCTCAACAGGGCCGCGCTCCCGCGGATATCCCCGGCCTGGAAGAACCCGAGCCGATCGAGCTCAACAAGCGTCGCTCGCTTCGAGAGCGGATTTGAAGGCACTGGGTCCTCGCCATTCCAGGACAGGGACTGACCCGTCTCCAACTCGAGGACCTCACCGGTCTGGAGGTTTCGCCCTGTGCGTTCGTCCTGGCCCTTTTGACTCAACCAGAGCACGGCGTTTCCAAGGAGGAGCGGCCAGCTCGCGAGGTAGCCCAGGCGCTCCGAACGCACCGTGCTAAAGCCCATCACGATCAAACGCTGCCCCCTGACTTCACCAGCGCTCAAGACGGGGCCCGCCCGCCCAACCCAGAGCGGGGTCAGTCCGCCCCCCGCGTCGAGAATGCACGTCTGGAACACCGCCACTCGGCCACTCGCGACGCCATAGAGGAGCGGATGACCATCGGCCACCGAGCGGAGCGAGTCGAGGGGGATCCCCCGATCGAGACGCGCGGATCGAATCGGCCCCAACGGCCGAGGCGGATCGATCACCATCGCTTGAAGGTCGGGATCCCAGACGTCGGGGAGCCAGGCGTCGAACATCACGACGTCGAAGGCGGGCTTTCCGTCCTCGCCGTCGGCCAGCGGCCAGGACTTGGGCGGAACCTGAAACACCTCGAGCTGCCCGCTCTCCTGGATCGCCGCCAGAGCGAGCTGCGTGAAGGGGTCGCCCCCCTCGGTCACCCACGCCACACGAACGGGGCGCGACTCAGGCAGGCGAACGTAGACAACGTTGTCGCTCTCCAGCACGTCTCCCTCGGACGAAATCCGGATCGTGACTTCGTCACCCTGACTGCTGTCGATCGGAAGCAAGAGCCGCTCGACCCCACCGCGCTTGACGCTCAGGCGCTGGAGCAGGACGAGCTCGCCCTGGCGAATGACCTCGATCTGGGTCTCGTAGGGGCCGTCCCCGACCGGCGCCCCTTGGATCTCTAGGAAGCACTCGACCTTGCCGTGTTCGAGAGGCTGCGGCCGAACCTGGACCGCCGTCACCCCGACGTTGCGCGGCTCGGCCAACCCGAGATCGACGAGGGTCACGCTGACGTTGGGAAGCGGCGCCGCCTGACTCACCACGCCGGCCAAGCTTGCGCTCGCGGCGGGCGCCGTGCTGGCGGCTGGGACTGCGACGCTCGCTCCGGACAGGGGGGTCGCCTCGATCCGCGTCTGAGGCTGGTCGGTCAGGTGCCAGATCGCGGCTGGCGACTCGAGGGCCGCCAGGCGCTTGGCGAGCTCCAGCGCGGCGTGCGAGTCGCCCGGCAAGGGACGGACCCGGACGTCCTCAAGCGCCCGCTCGACCGCCCGGCGGTCGTAGCTGAAGGGGAGCAAGATCTCGAGGCGTCGGTCGTAACGGACCACCATCACGGCCACGCCCGGAGGGAGCCCCGCGAGCCGAGCCCGAGCCCAGGTCTTGCCGCGGGCGAGGCGCGTCTCGCCCGCCGCGTCCTTGGCGCCCATGCTCGCCGAGCCGTCGATCAGCAACACCACGCCCTGAAGTTCGTCGCTCTTGGGTGCGACGACGAGCCGCGCCAAGGCCAAGACCGCACCCGCGATCACGGCCGCCGTCAGCAGGAACGAGACCACTTTCTTGAGGCGGCGCAGCCAGGCCGCCTCTTGGTAGATCGCAGCCAGAGACTTGAAGAAGGGGAGCGTGCTGACGCGGACCTGCCGCGGCCGACGCTTGAAGAGGTAGAGCGCCACAGCCAAGACCGCGGGCACGAGGCACCACACCAAGAGCCCTGGAGCCAGGAGCTGTGCGGCTGCGAGGATCATGAGCGAGCCCACTTCATGAGCCCGCCAGGGAGCTTCCCTGCGAGAGGAGGGTCATGAAGAGCTGCTCGAAGCTCTGGTCGGTAAACCACCCTGTGTAGTGAATCCGTCGCTTGAGGCAGGACTGCTCGAGCTCCTCCAAGAACGCCTCGACGGCGGTCGCGTAGCGCTCAATGTCTGCTGGAGAGAGGCTCAAGCGGCGGCTCTCGCCCGTCTCGACGTCGATCAACTGAACCTCGCCGTCGAGCTGGGGGCGAACCTCTTGCGGATCGAGAATGTGCACGACGTGGGTCTCGGCGGGCCAGCGAATCGCCTGGTGCAGCGCGTCGCGCGTCGCGAAGGGATCCTGCCCGAACAAGTCGCTGAGAATGAAGACCAACCCGCGCCGGTCCCGACCCGGGCGAAAGCGGGCCAAGCTCGCGTCAATGTCGGTCAAGCCGCCGAACTTCATCCCGCCCAAGTGCTGGAGGATCGTGTGAATGTGACCCTGCCCTTTGAGCGGGCGGATCTCCTGCTGGACCGTGTCGCTAAAGCTCAGGATCGAGACCCGGTGCTGGTTCATCAGCGCCAGGTAGCTGAGGGCGACGGCCAGGCGCAGCGCCTGAACCCGCTTGCCTGGGTGCGGCTCGATCATGCTCGAGCTGGTGTCGATCAGGATATGGACGTGGTATTCCTGAATCTCCTCGTAGAGCCGAATGAACAGCTTCTCCAGCCGCGCGTAGAGCCGCCAGTCGATGGCGCGGAAGTCGTCACGCGAGGTGTACTGGCGGTGATCTTTGAACTCTCGCGTGAACCCGGTGGCCCGGGTCCGCTGGGCCCCTTTCTTCTTGAGCCGGCGACGGCTCTTGAGCTTGAAGAACAGAGTCCGCAGCCGCTGGAGGAAGTCGGCATCGAACAACTCGCCCTGGACGGCGTCGTCGCTCACCGCGTCTCCCCCGTCTCGAGCGCCACGAGCCGCCACGGCTCGCTCGGTAGATAGAGCACGCCGTCAGCCGTGAGGCCAGTCAGCGCCAAGCGAGGGGTCGGCTTGTTGTGGGACGAGACGTCCTCGAGCTTCTGACCGCGGAACCGGAAGCTCACGAGTCGCTTCGCCTTGCCCGTTGGCTCTAACCCCTGAGGCCAGGGTGCATGCCAGACCCGGACCCCGGTCGCCACGTTCAGGCAAATCACGCCCCCAGCTCCACTCACGTAGGCCAAGGGCCCATCCAGGCACCCCTGCAAGCGTTGCGTCCGGCCAGCCACCTTCAGCGGGGCCAGCGAGAGCGTGCGGGAGGTCCCAGCACCTAGGTCCACGACCTGGAGACCCTGAGAGTCCACGAGGCAGAGGAGCTCCCCGTAGCTGCCGAGGTGAGCGCCGCTGCGCTGAATCAGCTTCGGGAACAGGGGCAGCTCGAGGTCGACAACCGAGAGCCCACCGCGAGCCAGGACCAGTCGCGAGCCTATGACCCAGGCCGAACGCGGCAGACTGGAGTCCAAGCGCGCTGCCCAGTCGACGGCTGGCGCGACCAGACGTGGGCTCGCGTGCGTGCCTCGGTTCTGAGTGCGCCGGGTGTGGTCGAGGAGCTCTGCGCCTGGCTTGGTAGGCGTGGTCGGCATTGAGATGCCCATGCTTCCCAAGAAGAGCGCGAGCGGGTCGAGGTCCTTCTCGCGCAACTCGACGCGCGCCCGCCGCACACGCTCCGCCTCGAAGCTCCAGCGGACCGCGCCAGTCTCGACGTCGAGCACAGCGCACCAGCTCCCATACACGAAGAGTCGTCCCCCCGAGAGGCTCGCCCCGACGAGGCCCGCCAGCGTTCGATTGAGACTGTCGATCGCCGTCGCAACTAGCCTTCGGTAGGCGTTCGTGTAGCGCGTCGAAGTCAGTTCGCCTGACGCGGTGGTGTACCTCG
>JAESQQ010000431.1 GCA_016765095.1 Planctomycetota bacterium
GGGCCCGACGGTCCCTCCGGCTAGAGTCCCATTGGTCCATCACCCTAGGCTTGGTTTGGTTCTGCAAAGCTCAACTTCGCCCAGGGGTCGGACAATTTTCGTGTATGGACTATGGAATGCGCACAAGTCTCATCACCGCCATCGGTTAGGGCGATTGCCTCCTGGCATTGGGGTTTACCCCCGCCCGCCTGTCCGGGAGAGACAAACGGCCTCTGGGATTAGGCTTATCAACGTCAAGAGCTGTACCCCCGCCCGAGCGTCACGGCATAGCAAGGGCGGGCGGGGGTAAACCCGGGGTAACCCCGCCCCTACAAAAGCCCAAACAAGATTGCGAATCTCGAGGGCAAAGCAGTTGAAGACTCCTCCGCGAAACACAGCCGACGCCTCCACCCCACCAAGGCAGCCCTCGACACCGATCGCTGCCCACCTCCGACCCCCTCACCCCCCTATCGCTCCTCCCTGGCTTGGTGCAAGCTTCCGCAGCGGGGGGAAAGCCATGAGTTTTCGTTGGGAGACGAGCGGACGGGGGCCGGCGACGCTGGAGTCGATTCGGGCGTTCGTGGCTGAGGTCAGTCAGGATCTGGATCCGGGGTCGCGCTATATCCGTGAGCTTTTGGGCGTCCTTGAGGCGTCTTCGAGCGCTGGGGACTACCTCTCCCGACTCGAGGACCCTGAGCGGATTGAAGTCTTCCAGAAGGACGGGGCTGCGGCGTCCCAGGGCGAACGAGGGCGCTCTTGGGTCGACTCGGAGACCTGGGGGGGCATGGACGCCTACGAACGGACGCTCTCGAACCTGCTCAGCGGAGAGACCCGGATGATGTGGGCCGCCGAAGGGGCGCGGAACTTCGAGCTCCTGGCCGAGGTCCTCGCCGAGCTTCACTCGCCTCGGCGCGTGCTCTCGATCCCCTGTTCGACCGGGAAAGAGCCCTTTTCGATCGTGATCGCGGGCCTCCGCGCGGGGTTGAGCGACGTCGAGGTGATCGGCGTGGATCGCCAACAGGACTACCTTCGCAAGGCAGAGAGCGGCTCGCTCGTGCCCCACTGGCGCGACCTGGAGCTGGAGGGGGTCGAAACCTACCTGGAGGAGCGCGCGGGGCGGCTCCAGGTGGCCGAGGAGGTCTCGAGCCGCTGCTCCTTCCAGCAGGGCGACGTCCTGACCGGAGCCCTCCCGTCTGGGCCTTTTGGGCTCGTGTCGTGTCGGAACCTACTCGGGTATTTTCGAGGCGAGTCCCTCGAGACCGCTTGGCGCAGCGTCTCGAGCCGGGTCGCTCGTGGGGGTCAGCTCCTCGTCGACCCCTTCGTGAGCGCTGGGCCCGAGATGCAGCTCGTCCGGGATCTGTTCGCCAAAGAGGGCTGGACGAGGACCTATTCCGACGGCGACTTCTACCGCGCCCCGGAATAGCTCTCTCCGCTGGGAGAGGCGCCGTGTTCGAGCGGGGTTATCCTCGCCGGCCATGAATCCCCAGAAAATCCGGAACGTGGCGATCATTGCCCACGTCGATCACGGCAAGACCTCCCTCCTCGACGGGCTCCTCAAGGACGCCAGCGTGTTTCGGGAGAACCAGGTCGTAAACACCTGCGTCATGGACAGCCACGACATCGAGCGCGAGCGGGGGATCACGATCTTCAGCAAAGCCTGCTCGATCGAGTGGAAGGGCCACCGGCTCAACGTCATAGACACGCCGGGTCACGCGGACTTTGGTGGTGAAGTCGAGCGCGTCCTGCGCATGGCAGACGCGGCGCTGGTCGTGGTGTGCGCCCACGACGGGCCGATGCCTCAGACGCGCTTCGTGCTCCGCAAGGCGCTCATGAACGGGCTCAAGCTGATGGTGGTCGTCAACAAAGTCGACCGCAAGGACAGCCGCGCGGAGGAGGTTCCCGACGAGCTCCTCGGGCTCTTGATCGACCTCGGCGCCGACGAGGAAATGCTCGAGTCACCGATCTTCTACGCCTCGGCGAAGGAGGGGCGAGTCTCAACGACGCTCGAGGGCTTTGAGACCGCGGAGAACTTCGAACCTCTCCTCGACGCCTTGATCGAGCACGCCCCACACCCTGACGTCGATCTCGAAGGGCCCCTGCGAATGGCTGTCAGCCAGCTCGACTGGGACGACTACGTCGGTCGGATCGCCCTCGGTCAAATCGAGAGCGGTTCGATCCGCCCCGGAGATCGCGTCCTGGTCGTCAACGCCAACGGGAAGTCAAAGCGGATCGAGTGCAAGAAGCTGTTCCGCTACGCCGGCCTCGAGCGGATCGAGATCCCTGAGGCGGGCGCTGGGGACATAGCCTTTATCTCCGGCCTGGACGACATTGAGATCGGCGACACGGTGTGTGCCATCGGGCACCCCAACCCCTACCCGGCCTTCACCGTCGACCCCCCCACGGTCGCGATGCGCTTTATCGCCACCAACAGCCCCTTTCGTGGACTGGACGGCGATCGGATCACGTCTCGCCAACTCCGGGATCGCCTGATGCGCGAGGCCCGGGCGAACGTCGCGCTCGAAGTCCACAACACCGACACGACCGAGCAGCTCGACGTCCGCGGTCGGGGCTTGCTCCACCTCGGGATCCTGGTCGAGGAGATGCGCCGCGAGGGCTACGAGTTCTCGGTCTCGCGTCCGCAGGTGATCGAGAAGATCGGCGAAGACGGAGAGCGCCTCGAGCCGATCGAGGACTGCGTCGTGGACGTCGTGGAGGCACACGCCGGCAAGGCGATCGAACTCCTCGGCGCTCGGCGGGGCGAAATGACCTCGATGACACCGCGCGGCGATCAAGTCCGGGTCGAGTTCGTGATCCCAGCCCGCGGCTTGATCGGGATTCGGACCCCCCTCCTCAACGCGACCCAGGGCGAAGCTGTCCTGAGCCACCAGTTCCGCGAATACGGCCCTTGGCGAGGTCCTATGCCGCGGCGGAAGACGGGCGTCCAGATCGCCATGGAGCGGGGACGCGTCACGGCCCACGCGATCGAGGCCCTCGAGTCGCGCGGGCAGCTCTTCGTATCCCCAGGAGCGGAGGTCTATGCGGGCATGATCGTCGGAGACCACCGTCGGCCCGACGATCTCGAGGTCAACATTTGCAAGAAGCGCCAGCTGACCAACATGCGGGCGGCCTCGGCGGACCGAAAAGTCGTCTTGGCGGCGCCGCGGACGTTCGGAATCGAAGAGGCCTTGGCCTACCTCGCCGAAGACGAGCTGCTCGAGGTGACGCCCAAGAGCATCCGCCTGCGCAAGTACGAGCTGAACGCCACGGTTCGTCGGCGCGCCGTCAAGAAGGCCAAGGCCGACGCCGAGAAGGCCAACGCCGAGGCCGAGAAGGTCAAGGCGGAAGCCAAGAAGGCCAAGGCCGACGCCTAGCAGGCCAAGGCCTAGTGCTGCCCTCCAGAAGTTCCGGTACGGGTGAATGTAGGGGCGGGGTTTACCCCCGCCCGCGGGA
>JAESQQ010000432.1 GCA_016765095.1 Planctomycetota bacterium
CAGGTGGAGTCGCGGTAGGGGCGGCGGCCGCCGCCATGATCTCGTCGGCTCCGGCGCCGCCGATCACGTATCCCTGAGCCGCGAGGTCGCTCCAGAGGACGGCAGTCAGGCCAACGCTAGTTGGCGGGGCGGCGGTGGCTTGCGCGATCGCGGCCGGGTCGAAGCGGGCGGTGGGTGCGGTGCCCACGTCGTCTATGTCGAACTCGAGTTCGACCGGCTCGGTCTTGGTCGCGGGGGGCGTGTCGAGGTCGAACTCGAGCTCGACGTCGGCCATTCCCGTGGCGGGCGGCACGTCGAAGTCCAGCGCGGGTGGCGGCGGGGCGGCGCCGTTGCTCGTGATCGTGGCGAGCGCCTCCGCTTCGTTCACGCCCATGTGGGGGGGGAGGTCTTGTTGGAGACCCAAAATTTCAATCAACTGGAGGGTCTCGAAGGTGAGCCCAAACATGCCAACGCGGGCCTTACGGTCGGCGCAGATTCGAAATGCCTCGGTCAAGGCTTCCATGGAGCCGGCGTTTAAGTCCGGGCACGCGCTGAGATCAAGGAGGAGGCGATCAACGCTCTCACTCGCATCGAAGAATCCACGCAACTCCGCAGGTGCGGCGTGAATCGCATCAGGCTGCTCCCAGGCGACGATTGGGACGCCCTGGACCTCTCGGATCGGCATGGGCGTAGCTTAACCTCCCCGACCGTCTGGTGCCGCCCCTCCGTCCATGAGGCTCAGACGACGGCTCAAGACCCGGGCTACGGTCAGCAGAATCCGCAATTGGAGCTCTTTGTCGTCCCCAAACAACCAATACAGGTCGTCTCGATTGAGTTCCCAGAGGCGGCAAGGCCCGTCGGCGGTCACGGTCGCGCAGCGTGGCTCCAGGTCGAGGAGGCACATTTCGCCGAAGAAGTCCCCAGCGTAGCTGACTTCGTCCCCCCGGGGAGCCTCCAGGCGCGCCACCAGCCGGTCTCCGGTGGGGGAGGCCACGAAGATCTGGACCGCCCCGCTCTCGATCACGTGCAGCGTGTCCCCGTAGTCCCGCTCGTGGACGACGACTTCCCCGTCCTCGACGTCTCGCACTCGGGTCATTTCGGCGATCGTGTCGAGCTGGGTCGGGGTCAGGCCCTGAAACAGGAGCCGTTTGGCCATGCGCTCGGCGAGTGGCGTCTCCACCTCTGCTCAACTCCTGTTGGGGCCCGAGCCTATCAGGTGGGGCGGGGCTGGCGCTCTCTGAGCGGGAGGCGCACTCACGGAGGTCGAGTGCGTGTGCCTCGCCTTGAGGAGTAAGCTCTCGCCATGACCCACCGCGTTCGAACCCGAACCGCTCACGAGGTGCGTCCTCCGGCTGTCCTGGAGGGCGAGGACACCGAGACCTACAAGACCGACGCCTCCCGATATCCCGGTCAAGCCCCAGCCAAGGTCTATTTGCCCCGCGACGAGGGCGAGGTCGCGTGGGTGGTTGGCCAGGCCGAGCAGCTCCTCGTCGTCGGGGCCCAGTCCTCGTTGACGGGCGGAGCCGCGCCTCAGGGAGACGCCGTCCTGGCGACTTCGCGCATGGACTCGATCGGCGAGGTCTCGGGGGGTCGGATCCGAGTCCAGCCAGGCGTCGCCCTGGTCACTCTCAACGAAGTCCTCGCCGAGCAAGGGGCCTTCTTCCCGCCCACGCCGACTTACGACGGGGCCTTTGTGGGGGGAGCAGTCAGCACCAACGCTGCGGGAGCCGCGACCTGGAAATACGGGACGACTCGGGAGTGGGTCGAGGGGCTGACTCTCGTCCTGGCCTGCGGTGAAGTCCTCGAGCTGGAGCGCGGGCAGATCCAAGCAAGTCCCGAGGGGACCTTTGAGGTCGAGCTGACTAGCGGCGAGGTCCTCGAACTGACGATCCCGAGCTACACGATGCCCGACGTGCCCAAGCGCTCGGCGGGATATCACGCGGCCCCCGGCATGGACCTCGTCGACTTGTTCATAGGCTCTGAGGGCACCCTGGGGGTCGTGACGTCGATCCTGCTTCGGTTCTTGGAGGGGAACCCAGAGCACGTCTCCGCCCTCGTCCCTTGCCCGAGCGAGGCCACAGGCCTCGAGTTTGTGCGTCGCCTCCGGGAGGCCTCGCGCGCGACCTGGGCCAGTCACGATCCTTGCGGGCTCGACGTCCGCTCGGTGGAGAGCATGGATCGACGCGCCGTCGAGTTGGTCGCGGCCGACGGTCACGACCAAGCCGCCGGCCTCAGCCTGCCAGCGGGGACTGAGCTCCTCCTGTTGCTCGTCCTCGAGCTGCCGGCGGGGAGCGACGCGGGGGCAATGCTCGAGGACTACGCGGAGGACGAGCCGGCCGACAGCCCTCTCAAGCGCCTCCTCGACCTCCTCTGTGAGTTCGAGCTCCTCGACGAGTCCGAGCTCGCGCTCCCCAACGACTCGGCGCGCCAGGCTCAGCTGTTCGCGATCCGGGAGGCGGTCCCCGTCGGCGTCAATCACCGAGTGCGCGACGCCAAGCGTGACGTCGACGAGCGGATCCACAAAGTCGGCGGGGACATGATCGTGCCCTTCGAGCACTTCGCGACCGCGATGGCGGTCTACCGGCGGGAGTTCGTCGAGCTCCGCGGGCTCGATCTTGTCGTTTGGGGACATATCTCCGACGGGAACGTTCACCCAAACGTGATCCCGCGCGATCACACCTGCGTTGAACTCGGCCACGAGGCGCTCCTGGCCTGCGGGGCCGCCCTCCTCAAGCTCGGCGGCTGTCCGCTCTCCGAGCACGGGGTCGGGCGAAACCCCGTCAAGCAGGCTCTCCTCTGCCAGCTCTACGGCGAGGAGGGCCTGGCCGAAATGCGGGCGCTCAAGGCCGTCCTCGACCCCGACGGCTGCCTGGCTCGCGACGTGATCTTCCCCTGGCGTCCCTCCTGAGCCCCTTCACGCACTTCCTCGTCGGCTGGGCGGTGGCTGAAGCCACCCCGAACACGAGCGTCAAGGAGCGGACCTTGATCGCGTTGGCCGCTGTGATCCCCGATCTGGACGGGATCGGGATCGTCGTCGACGGCGTCACGAAGTTGACCAGCGACGAGCCGACGGAGCTCTTCGTGACTTATCACCACGACCTGCACACTCTGGCCTTCGCGCTCGTCTGCAGCGGGCTCGCTCTCCTCGCGCTCGGCAAGGGACCAACGCTCGCTCGCAGGCTCTTGATCGGGGCGCTGGTCGCTCTCAGCTTTCACCTCCACCTCCTCTGCGACATAGCTGGCTCGAGGGGGCCCGACGGTCACCAGTGGCCGATCCCCTACCTCAAACCCTTCGACGCGGAGTTCGGGATCATGTGGTCGGGCCAGTGGGTCCTCAACGCTTGGCCGAACCTCGTGCTGACCGTCGTGCTCCTAGTCGGGACTCTGGTCCTCGCAGTCCGACGTGGCTATTCGCCGCTCGGGATCGTCTCGGCCAAAGCAGACCAAGCCGTGGTCCGAACCCTCCGGACTCGCTTTGCGGCCCACCGCTTCGAGGAGAAGGCCCCCCCGAACGAGGCGGCTTTGGGCGTCGCGAATGAGGTCGCTCGCGCCGCCGAGCTTCCCGCGGACGCCGCGATCGACAACGACGCCTAGCCGTCGCGAGAGCCGAGCTTGCGCGCCATGGCTTGGGCTGGCGTCATTCCCTTGTGCTCGGTCAGGACCCGGACTTCGCCCGTGGGGCTGAGGCTGAGGTGGCTCTCGTCGGAGGAGTGGGTGGACACGAGGCGGGGGGCGCTCCACTCCGTGCCGGGACTCCAGCGCCGGTAGTAGATCCCGTACTCGTCGTAACCCACCCGCTTGCCTTCCCAGCGGTGGATCTTGACTCGGCTTCGATACGTGACGTGCAAGTCCCCGTTCCGGCCCGCCACGACCATTGGCCGCACCCCATAGGCCTGGCCTGGATCGGAGCTCGCCGGCAGTCGTTCGAGCTCGCTCCAGAGTCTGCCGCCCTGGTGGCGGCGGAGGTAGGAGTCCCAGACACCTCTCCGGAGGCCGATCGCGAGGAGGCGCGCGCTCCCGTCGAAGGCGAGGACGGGTTGAGTCCAGGGCGCTCCCCGATCGAAGACGCGGGTCGTCGCCCCCCAGCCGAGCGCGTCGTAGCGTGTGTAGGAGACGAAGGGCTCCGCGTCGTCGGTCAGGTGGAGGAGGTGCCAAGCGTCGTTCCTCGACACGATCGCTCCCGCCCGGAGCGCCGAGCCGCCCGGCGGATTCAGCGGCGCCCACCTGGCGCCTGCGTCCTTAGAGATCCAAAGGGTCGAGTCGCGGGCCTTCCGGGTTCCGGTGTTGGTCAGGGCGATCACGACTCCTCCCGAAGAGGCGAGCGCGAGGGCGGCCGTGCTAGGGGGGTAGACCTGGAGCCCCAGCGGGGCTTTGTGAATCGAGGTCGCGCTCGCGACCTCGAGTCGGGGTGCGCCACCGAGGGGAGTCGGCGACGCGAGGAGCGCCCGGGTCGGGATCGGAGCGAGCGGAGTCGTCGTGAGCGAGGGGCTGACGGCAGGCGAGCCCGGCGCCGTCTGCGCAGTCGACCAGAGCGCGACGGCGAGCACGCAGAGCGCGAGCGTGCTCGCGAGGAAGATCGCACCCTTGGGGCTGGCGCTGTGACCCAGTGGGCTAGGAGTCGCCCTTGCCGCTCCCATTGAGCGGATCGTCGCCGTTGAGCTCGCGTTGGAGCTGACGCACGACGCGGAGCTGGCGGCGGTGGGCCGGGCGCTCCTCCTCTTGGACGAGCCCGTGATAGAGGCGGCGAGCTTCGCGCAGGTCGCGGCTCGCGTCCTCTGCGTGATCGCCGGCCGCGGCCCAGCAGCGAGCGCGCTGATAGAGCGCCTCAGGCAAGCGGAGCCGCGCTTCGTAGCTCGCCTCGCCCTCGTCCTCTTCGTCGTCGAGGAGCCGCCGGCAGGCAGAGATCGCGCGTCCGTATTCGTCGACGGCCAGGAGGGGGTGCCCGACCGCTTCGAGGGCTCCGCCCCGCTCTTGGAACAGGTGGGCTCGAATCGCGGCGAAGCGGAGACCCTCCTCTTCGTCTTCGGGCCCTTCGTCGGCGTCGAGCCGGTCGAGGTCGCTCGAGGCCTTTGCGATTGCGTCGAGGGCGTCGCGCGGCCGGCCCAAGGCCGAGAGACTGTGGGCCAAGTTGACGCGGGCCAAGGCGCGATCCCCGAGCAAGGCCGGGTGCTCGCCAGAGTCGATCGCGCCTCCGCTCCCGTTGGCCTGGAACAGAGTCACGCAGCGGTCGAGGATCGGGAGCGCCTCTTCGGCCCGCCCGACTTCGTTCAGGAGCGAGCCCATGGCGCCGAGGACGGACGCCAGCGCGCCTGGCACGCTCGCGTCGGTGAGCTGGCGGAGCTCGAGGGCCTGCTTGTAGCAAGCGAGGGCGGCGTCAGCTTCGTCGAGGTGATCGATCAGGACCTCCGCGCTGAGGACGCGCAGGTTGACGACCTGCACGATCAGCCCGGTCGCGGCCTCGCCTGGCTCCCGGAGCGCGGCGCCGAGGAGACGCGCCGTGTCGCGCTCGAGGTGTTCGATAGCTCGCTTGGGGTCACCGGCGTTGACGTGCGCGATCGCGCGGAAGGCGAAGATCTCGGCGAAGTTGAGCAGGGTCTGGGGGTTGGTTCGACCGGCGGTCGCGCGGACCGCCTCGTCGAGCTCGCGGCAGCCTGCGCGCCACATGTCTTGAGCCGCGAGGGCGTGGCCGTAGGCCTTGAGCGCGAGGGGGTAGACGTCGAGCACGAAGGGGTGATCCGCGGGCCACTTGGCGAGGTCGCCCGTGGCCCAGCGATAGCAGCGGCGGGCCTCGCGGGGGCTCCCCAGAGCCATCCAGGCGTCGCCGAGTTGGAGGTAGGCTCGCACGCGCTCGAGCCGATCTTGCTGGGCGTCGGTGTCGCGGAGCAGCCCCTCGATGAGCTCGACTCGCGCGGCGAGGAGGACTTGGGCCTCCTCGGGCTCGGCGTGGCTCGCGAGCAGCTCTTGGACCGACGCCACGAGGCGGAGCGCGCGAGGGGGGAGCCAGGGGAACTCGTCGAGGAGGTTGAGCGCGCGCTGGGCGAGGGAGCTCTGCTCCTCGGTCGAGCGGGTTCGGCGGGCCTGAGCCAAGAGCGCCTCGGCCAGCTGGTGGCAGGCGGTGAGGTCTCTGGGGTGGAGGTGTGCTTGGAGGCGATCAATCAGGCGC
>JAESQQ010000433.1 GCA_016765095.1 Planctomycetota bacterium
AGAAGCCGTGGCGCACGCGCGACGCGGAGTTCGAGGACCCCGACCAGGATCCGAGCCTTCAGCGCGTCTTGCCGCCCACGGTAGTAGGCGCAGCCGTCGCGTCGTTCACACGGACCACAGGCCGCCTTCGTGCCGCTCCAGCCGTTCCCCACGGCGTTCTTGTAGTCCTCGTTCGCGCGCTCCTCCTGGCTCTCGAGCGGGCAGGCGAACGGTCCGAGGTAGCCGACCTCGTCCCAGTCGAGCCCTTCGTGTGCCCGCAGCTTGTCGAGCCATTCGTTCTGCGCGTGGTCGTGGCCTTGAGCGCTGGCGATCACGAGCCGCCCCGGAAACCGCGAGACCGCCTCGATTGCCTGGTGCGTCTTGCCAGTCCCCGTCGGATTCTTCGCTAGACCCGGCCGAGTGTGGTCGCCGGTCAAGCCCTCGAGGATCCAATCGCACAGCTGGTCCCCCTCGACCAGCTCGGCAGGCTCGGCGTAGAGGTCGCAGCCCGCAGCGGGATCGAGGTCGAGTTCCCCAGCCTTCCAGCGATCACCGTCGTCGTCGTAGCCGTCGCGTGCTGGACGCAGGAGCCGGATCCGACCGGCAGCAGCCTCGCGGAACTCAATTGCGTAGTGGTCCCCTGGTCGCCTCCAGCGGGCATTCCTATCTGCCTTCCGCTTGGCCTCCTTCGCGCGCTGCTCGGGAGAGTCGTCCGTGTCCGTCCTCAGCCAGACAAGCGAGACCCCGAGCTCGACCAGGCGCCGCGCGAGGTCCTCGACCTGGCCGTTCACAATCCCGATCACGGGGAGGTCGGGCCGAAGCAAGGACCACAGGAGCCAGTCGCCCTCGCCCTCGACCACCAGAACCGCGTCGGGCGCGCCAACCTCGAGCTGTCCCCCAAGGAGCGCCCGAGCGGGCCCGTTCAAGTAGAGCCCGCGCCGACCGCCCGAGGCCGCGCGCCCCTTCATGCCGACGCCTCGGCCTTGAAGCGTGACGAGGTTCGCGTGCTCGTCGTATTCGGGGATCGCCACGGTGGCCGGAGGCTCGTCCTTCTTCCGCCAGCCGCCGAAGGCCCGAGGGAGATAGCGACCAGGAGGAACTGCTCGAGCCAGGTCGGCAGGAACCCCGGAGCCAGGATCGAGGTCGCGCGACCGGACCCAGGCCGCCGCTCCTGGCGTCTCGTCTGTGATCGGCGGGAGAGCGAGCCAGAGGGACGCGCTCTGGCTCGCGACCCCGCGCAGCCTCTCGGCCTTCTCGTGGTCCCGCCTCGCCTTGTCCCTGGCCCGCTTTGAAGTCGCCTTGTTCGCCTCAGCTCGATCCCTCTCGACCTCCGCCTGAGTCCTAGGCCGGTCGCTCAGGTAGCCACGGGCGCGCAAGCAGTCAGAGGGCCGAGCGTGTCTGCCAAGAATCGTGGCGAGTTCGAGCGCGTCTCCAGGCTTTTCATGGCAGACGCGGCAGCGCCAGGCCTCGCCCTGATCGAGGGAGTGAAAGCGATCCTGGCCGTCGTCGCAGATCGGGCAGGACCCCGCCCAGGTGGTGTCGCTACTGCCTTGAATCGTCGCGCCGTGGGCCTCCGCGATCTGGCGCGGGGTGTTCTCGGCCTTGAAGCGGTCGATCACCCCTTGGGGGACGCTCAACCTGCGCCCCCGAGCCGTCGCAGCGCTGACCGCTGACGGGAGGCCCGCCGAGCCTTACGCCGCCGCTTGTCTGCGGGAAGCGGCTCTCGCTGAAGGTCCTCCGGGCGCAGGAGGAGCCCCCCTGGCGAATGCTCTCCCTGCGCAGAGCCTGCTCGCGCTCTGTGTGTGCACGCGCGAAGCCCTAACGGACATGCGCCGGGCCGACCTCGGCCACGTGATCCACGTCTCAAGCATGTCGGGCCACCGAGTCCCTGCTGGTAGCGGCGTCTACAGCGCGACGAAGTATGCGGTCCGCTCGCTGACCGAGGGCCTGCGCCAAGAGCTCCGCGAGCTCAAGAGCTCGATCCGAGTCAGCTCGATCAGTCCCGGGTTCGTCGAGACGGAGTTCGCGGGGGTCTACAACCGCGACCCAGCCGCGATCCAAGAGACCTACGGCCGGTTCAAAGTCTTAGAGGCCAACGACGTTGCAGACGCCCTCGTCTACCTCTTGGGGGCTCCCGCGCACGTCTCGATCCACGACGTCCTCATGCGCCCAACCGATCAGCCGAGCTAGCCCGCTTCGCGGAGGCTGCTCTCCCGAGCGCGAGCCCACAGCAGTCTGGCGAAGAGCGAGACGACTCCTCGAGTCGCGAAGCTCGGGCTAGACTTGCCCCGTGAGCGACGAGAAGCTGCGTGAACTCGAGCGCGATTGGCGCGAGACGGGCAGCCTTGAGGGCGAGGTCACCCTCTTGCGCGAACGTCTGCGGGTGGGTGACCTCGAGACGACTCAGCTCGAGCGGGCCGCAATCCTCAACCACTACGCCGCGCTCCGGCTCCAACAGAGAGCCGAGGACTGGCCTGGGTCCCAAGCCGCGTCCCTCGAGCGCTTCAACGAAGTCCTGAGCTGGGGAGCCGAGGCCATGGGACGGGCCGTGGTCGCGGTCGCGCACAAGGTGGCGCCCTACATTCGCCAGCTCGATGGGTCCCTGCCTGAGGAAGCGGCTCGCTTGTTGTCCCTGGCGGATATCTATTTGAGCGCCGAGTCAGAGAGGGGCAACGCTGCTCGCAGCGCCCTCGCGCTCGAAAGCGATCGCTTCGCGCCGAGCATCTACAGCCTCCACGCCTCGGCCAAGGTCGCGTCCGCGGCCCGCCTGTATGCATGCGCGGCCCGGGCCTGCTTCGACTGGCAGATCGACTCGCGGGCAGAGGCTGGCCGCGGTGTGTTTCGCTGGGCGAGCCGAGTTGGGACCCAGATTGCCTGGCGCGCAGTTCGCGCCGACCTCGTCCCCTGGCTGCTCGGAACCGCAGACCCGCTTCGGGCCCGAGTCCAGGCGGTCAGAGCTAGACGCTCTGAGCGCAGCACGCGAACCAGTCCGGCTGAGTGACGCGACGGCCGCCGGCCTAGACAAGGCTACGGTCCCGAGTTGGAGAGCTCGTGGGCGGGCGCTGGGGGGTCGAAGCGCGGCGGCTGGAAAGACCGGAGCTCGAAGTTGTTGCTTCGCGACAGCCGTTCGACTCCCGCTGCGCTCAGCGATTCCCTGAGGCGAGCTTCTCGGAGCGCGGAGAGAGTCGCAAGCGGACCATGGCGGCGACGCCCACGACCGGACCCAGGGCTAGGGTCGCGAACGCACCCTCCCAGCCGAAGCACGCCTGGAGCGGAGGAACCGAGCTGGCGATCGAACGGTTGGCCCCACTGATCCGTGTTGGAGTTGGCGTGGAAGCGCGCGGTCACGACCGAACGAGGAGCCGCATTCGCGTCGAAGAGGAGACTGAAGACCCCAGCGAGAAGGATCGGCACCACGGCCAACGCGAGGAGCGCTAGCTAGCTAGCTAGCCGTCCCCAAGCCAATCACGTTTGGCTCCGCTTGCCACGTCTCGCCTGCTCTCCTCGCCTCCCGGAGTCTAGCGATCGTCAGCGTGTTCGAGCGCCCTCTGCTCCCGGGGTGAGCGAGGCGGGCGAGAGCCAGGCCGGAGGCGCCCGGAGGAGCCTGTCGAGAGCACGGAGGAGGGCTCTCCGATCCGCCAAGCAACCACGCCACCTGCCCAGGCTACGCGGGCGAGTTCGAGCCAATCTGGACAGGCTAAGATCGCGCGAACACCCCGAATGCCGCGGTCCTGCGGCGTTTGAAGACTAGCCGACTGGTCAATCCAACTTCATGGGGGCTTGCCGAGGGTCGCGGTGTCGCGCATGATGCGACTCTGTCGCGAGGAGCACATGCCCGGAACGATCGAACCTCAGGACTTCCTCTTGCGCCCGAGGTTCTCCTTCGAGATCCTTGCTGGGTCCGACAGCAACTTGCGGGCTACCTTCGTCCGCTTTCAGGTCGGACCAAAGCCTACGAAGCAGACCAAGCGATTCCCGAGGCCAACTGAGATCCTCATGCGGTCAGCAAAGCTGCTGGAGCTGTTCGTGGCGGTATCAGGCTTCGTTGAAGCTGCCGACGACCTCGGAGTTCTCGACGCAAGCCAGGCCGATCATGAGACGTTTGGGAAGATTCGAGAACGAGCCCAGACCTTGTCCGGCTTTGATCCGGTTTCGATCGTGGCTGCCAACCTCGACCTTGTTCGAGAGCAACTCAGCGAGGCGACGCCTCCGCCCTCCGGCACTGATTTTATGAAGCCCGCCCTCCTACGCGGCGGAGTCCGCTCATTCCTTGAGATCTGCCCAATCTCTAAGCTCCTTGACCTAGGCGAGACCTTCGGGCAGGAAGAGCTTGGGTTTCGCTGTCGACGCGCCTACGACGCGCTGGAGGGATTCATGCGCCGTCACGACCCGTCGATCAAGAATCTCGATCGAATCGTTGGCTCTGCCTACTCGGCAGGTGGCGCCACAGCCCAAGAGGCCGCAGCAACCCTTGGCCTGAGCGTCTCGGACTGCGTTGCCTTCCTCGAGAGCCACGGCTATGGACGATCTCCTGAGGTGATCAGGCTCAGCGACGAAGGGCGAGGGCGACTCCTTGGGAATATCCGCAAGGCCCGCCGCAGGGGGCCCCGCAAGCCTTCGCGGGACTGGGTGAAGAGAGACGTAATCGCGTCTCAGCGAATCGAAAGTGTGGACGCCCGCCCATACCTGTGAGCGTTTCCTTCCCCGACTCCGACCCGATCCGGGAATACACGCCCGAGGAAACAGAACAACTCACTCGGCAGCTGGTTGATCTAACGACTCAGCTCCATGAGGGAGCGTTTTCCAGCGAGCCTCTCCGGCCTGAGTTGGTGCACATGCTGCACCGCCAGCTCTTCGCGGGCGTCCGGAGCCATGCAGGCCGGCCCAGAACCGCCCAGCGAGGCGCCGAACACTTGGCGTTTGGCCCAAATCGGTCCGTCCACCGGAGCAAGGTTGAGGCCGAAATGACGGACCTCTTCAAGTCACTTCTCAGGTCCGTCTTGTCTCTCGAAGACAACCTAGACTCCGAGGGCTACGAAGGCGGGGCTATCTACGTCGCAACCTGGGCCCACGCGGAAGTCGTGAGGATCCACCCCTTCGAGGACGGGAACGGGCGGGCGAGCCGGTCTCTCATGAACACCCTTCTTGTTCGCCTAGGTATGAACCCGATAGCAGTCGAGTGCGTGAAGGACGAATACAACGAATCACTCAATCACTACTTCAGAACCAAAGACCTCGACCCGCTCAAGGACCTCATGATTCGCCTCTATGCGAACGCGCTCGAGGAAGACGCAGATCCTGAGTCCTGCTGACGCGCGGATCCCGTTCTCCAGGCCGCCAGCTGTCTGGCCTCCGGGCAACAATGGGCACATGACCAAGGCCCTCCTCTATGTCCGCACCTCCCCCGGGAGACCAGTCGCTGATTGGCTCTCCGAAGACGCCCAACTCGCCGCCCTGCGCGCTTACTGCTTGGAACATGAGTTTGAAGTCGTCGGGACCTACATAGACGACGTGCCCGCTCAGGACGAACTCCGAACCAGGCCGAGCGGGGCCAGTCTCAAGGCGTCCCTCTTTCACGCCGAGGAGGAGCCATGGACCCTCCACGTGGTCGCGGTTTCGTCTTGCCGGCTGACTTGCTCGCCAGCAGAGACACTCGCGTTCGCCACGGATCTCGTCGCGCGCAAGACTGGGTTGCACTTGGTCCGCGCGCAGGTCGAGTTAAACCGAGGGCCCAGCGCCTTCGAGGGCGATTCTGGAGAAGCCTGGCTGACCTTCCTGCGTCACCAGGTCGAGGCTGCCGACCGAATCGAACACGAGCGCGAGCAAGCGGCCAGGCGTCGCGACGGTCGCCGCTCGATTCGCGGAGCTGCTCCCTACGGGTTCACGGTCCGAGGGGGTCGTGTTCGACCAGAGCCGGGCGAGCTGAGGATCCTGGGCAGGGTCTACGAGCTCCGGCAAGCCGGCCTCTCGTATCGAGATTTGGCCGGCCAGCTCGCGGCGGAGGGCGCGCACACCCGCACCGGAGGCCTGCGCTTCACCCCCTCGGCCCTGAGTGGGTGTCAACGCCGGCTTGAGGCCGATCCCGATCTGCGCGAGCGAGCGACCGCGGCTCTAGCCAAGTCGAGGCGCAAGCGGGGAGCGGCCCTGACCCGCTAAGTGGGTTGCCAGCGAGCGCCTTCGTCCGCGAGACTCTAGGCGTGCGTGCCCCTCCACTCGTCGTCCTGGCCTTCGTCCTGCTCACGAGCTCCGTGGGTGTAGGCCAAGACCGAGACGCGGAGGAACTCGCCGACTTGCTGCGGAGCGGAGATCTCTCCAGGCGGCAGTCAGTGCTCGCGGGGCTCGCGGAGATTGCCGCGAGCGGATCCGAGTCCGACCGCGCGCTCTCTCTGATCGTCGCGGCCCTCGACTACCCCGACGTTGAGGTCCGCGAGCAGGCCCTCACTACGATCCGCAAACTCGGACCCCGTGCGGCGATCGCGACCGTGGCCCTGATAGAGCTGCTCGAGGCGCGAAGCGAGGAGGAGCAAAGACGGGCTGCTGGAGCAATCGCTGCGATCGGAACGGGTGCCAACGCTGCGGGAGAGCAGCTCCTTCGAGTCGCTGAAGACAGGTCACGGGAGCAGTCCACGATCCAAGCTGCACTTCTCGCCCTGGGCAAGCTGGAGCGAGGCCCTGAGTTGGATCGAGGGCTCCTGAGGATCTACGCGGACAGGTTGTCTGGGGTGCTTGTTCGGCCCCTTGCGATAAGGGCGTACGGAAGCGGGGAAGGGGCGGCCCCGGCGAACGTCGTCCCTGTTCTGGTCCAGGCACTGAGTGATCGCTCAAGGCTAGTTCGCGAGGCCGCAGCCATGGCACTCGCGCAGCATGGGCCCGCTGCCGGGCCAGCCGCACCTGCGCTCGCGGAGGTCCTCTCCGGCGAGACCAACTACGGCAGGGCCGCGGCTTGGGCCATGGAAAAGATCGGGGAGCCCGCACTTCCTGCTTTGGTCGAGTTGGTGTTCCACCCCAGCGAGGGGAAGAGGAAACTCGCCGCTGAAATCCTCGAGCAGATTGGCAAGGGCCTCGAGCAGAAGGGCAAGGTCTGCTGGTGGGTGATCCCGCGGGTATTCCTGAACGACCTGATCACCCTCGCAGTCTTGCTCCTGGTCTGGATCGCGGCTGCGAGGCGTTTCCCCAAGAGGACCCCGACCTCGAGACTGCTCCGCGCGCTCCAGATCGCGATCGTCGTCGGGGTTCCCGTCGTCGTCACCGGACTGGCCGTCTACCACGCGACGACCCTGTCTTGGTCGAGCTACTACTTGCCTAAGCCACCCGTCGCGCTCGTCTCGCCAGCCACGGCGGCGACGCTCTCCTGCATGTTCCTGGTCGCCCTCCCCGGAGTGTGGTCGTGCATACGTCGATCGGAGCCGCCGGCTGAAGGATCAATCGAGGGCTGATTGCAGCCGCGCTGTTAGCCTCTCGGCTTGGGCGGCTGAAAGCTGGTGGTAAGTGAATAGGACCCTGATCTGGCGCCTCGTGCTCTTAACAAGCGTTGCCCTTAGCACGGCTTGCGCTTCACCCGGGCCGACGTTCGAGAAACTCGTCGTCAGCGGACTGGGGAAAGTCGAGGCCACAGGCACGATTCTCGCCGGATTGGAAGACCTCGAGAGAGCAGCTGCAATCGCCCCCTCAGAGGAGGACTGGATTCGCCTGGCTGAGAAGATCTTGGAGAAGCGGAAGTGGTCGCACAGCCTGGTCGACGCCGCCGAATATGGAGAAGGGGGGCCCGACGCATTTCGGAGGATCGGCGCGGGCGGGCTGGGTAAGTGGGGCGGAAGGAAGAACGACCTCAAGAGCGATTGGGTCAACATGTCCGTTGGAGAACTTCTCTTCGCGGGAGGTGACTACGAAGGCGCCCTGACCCACGCCGCCAAATCCCTCGACAGGAAGCTTGCGACAAGAGTCCACCTGGCCCGTGGAGAAGCCGAGAAAGCCGCTACGGGGCTGAGGTTGCTCGGTGTCCAAGGGGTGGAAGACCTCCGCGACAAGGAACAGGTTCAGCTGCTCTTCTCCCGCCTCAATCTCCTGCGGGGCGATCTGGAGGCGGCCGAGGTCGGCTTCAAGACGTGGAGCTACTGGGACGAAAGGCAGAACCTAGCGACCCAGTTCCCGCTCCGCTCGCTGGCGAATGGCCCGGTTCCCTGCGAGCGCCGCCAACTCAGCCAAAAGCGGATAGACCTCTGCGTGCTCGGGATCCGCGCTCCGCGCAGCGAGCGCCTTGCGCAGGGCGAGGGAGGGGCGAGCGAAGTCTCGATACAGCCGGGCCAGGGCGAGCCACGGCTCTGCGCGGCGGTGATCGACCCGCTCGGCCGAAGCCGGCCGGGGAACCTCGATCCCGAAGCTGCCGCGGAGCGGCCCGGTCTCCCCGACGCTCCGGGAGACGCTCTCCACGAGGGCGAGCTCGAGGCGCGCGATCGTCGAGGCCTCGGGCTCCGCGCCCTGGCCCGCCTGGGCGAAGGCGTGGCTAGCGGCGCAGGGATCTCCGAGCTCGAGGTAGGCCCGCCCGGCCAGGTTCCAGTCGGCCGGCGTCCGAGGGGACTCGAGAAGGGAGAGCGCGAGGGCCGGGCTCGCCTCGCTGAGGGCTTGCTGAGCGCGCCGCGCGGGATCGAGACGGAGCTCCTCGACCCTCACGTAAGCCAGAAGACGCGCCTCGTCGGGGCTCCCCTTGGCCCGCGCTCGAGCGCGTTGAACCTCCGCGCGGGCCTCTCCGAGCGCCCCCTCGCGCCCCAGGCAGCGCGCGAGGACCAGACGAAGCCCACACTCGAGCTCGACGCTCAACTCGACGCTCGAGGCCTTCGCGAGCGCCTCCCGATACCCCTTGCTCGCCGCCGCCCACTCACCACGGGTCCTGTGGAGGCGAGCGCTGGAGAGCGGATCCCCGGCCCTCGCGAGGGCCTCGCGGGAGGCTCCGAGGAGGCGGTAGAGATACTCCTCGGGTTCGAGGAAGGCGGCCTGAAGCAGGGCTTGCCTGGCCGCTGGCTTGGTGCCCAACCGTCGCAAAAGGCGGGATTCGAGCAGCGGATACAGACTCCGCTCAGCTCGCCGGAGCGCGGCGACGAGCTCCGGCGCAGACTCCGCGCCCCGGAGGCGGGGGAGGATCGACTCCCGCAGGAGGAGGAAGCCTCCGTCGGAGGCGACGCGATCCGTGTCCTCCCAGGTCGACTGGTCGAACCCGAAATACTCCATCACTGGGTGGTCGTCGCTGTTGATCACGCCGCCCCGGGAGAACTCGCTTAGGCGGGGAGCGTCGAACAGGAAGCAGCCGAGCAGGCCACCCTCGGGGTCGAGCGCGAAGGTCGCGAGGTCGGCCTTGACCGCAGGCCTCTGGACCCGGCTCCGGTAGCGAGCGACGTCGATCTCGAGCGGGGCCAGAGAGCCGAGGAGGACGGTCGTCTCACCGTAGGGCCGGTCGATCCAGAGGCTGGTGTGTGGGAAGACCTTGAGGAAGGTCTGGCTGATCATCCGATAGCCCTCGGGCGACATGAACAGACTCACATAGAGCGTGACCATCCCCCCCGGCCGGAGGCGCTCGCGGCAGAGCTCGAAGAACTCCCGGGTGTAGAGCTTGCCGACCCCAGCGTCGCTCAGGCTCCCGCTGTTGGCGTCGAGGGCAATGATGTCGAACGACCGCTCGCTCGCGAGCAGGTAGCGCCGGCCGTCGGTCAGGTGGAGCTTGAAGCGCGGATCCCCGCGCGTGACCACGTCGTGGTTCAGCTCGCGGAACTGAGCCGCCGCTTCGATCACTCCAGGAGAGATCTCTACGCAGTGGTTCTCGGGAATGTCATAGGTCGAGAAGCTGTGCGAGGTGATCCCGACCCCGAATCCGAGCGTCAAGACGCGCTGGGGATCGGGATGGAGGGTCGCGGGAATGTGGGCCAGGAGCTGGTGAACCACCCCGTGGTCGTCGAGGGCAGTCTTGTTGATCACCAGGACGGGGCGCTCGGCCTCTTCGCTCAAGTAGACCCCAACCGTGGTCTCGAGCCCCTCGCGGTAGAAGCTCATCTCGACGCCCAGCCCTCGCTCGAGGGTTCGCCGAAAAAAGTTGGGAGCGAATGCCAGAAGTCCTCCCGAGACGAGAAGGGCCACCACGCCAACTCCGGACCAACGGCGATCCTGGCAGCGGAGGACGACGCTCAGCCCGGCCAGGACGTTGATCGCGGCGAACAGGAGGATCGTGCGCTGAATCCCGATCCAGGGGAGGAACACGAACCCTGCGCCGAGGCTCCCGAGGACCGCGCCGACCGTGTTTAGGGCGTAGGCTCGACCGAGGGACGCGCTGACGCCCTTCGTGTGTCCGGCGACGACGCGAGCCAAGAGCGGGAACGAGGCTCCCATTAAGATCGTCGCCGGGAAGATCATGAACACCGCGGGTGCGGCCGCGCCCACGACCCGAGCGGCGGGGCCGAGGGCTTTGAACCACGTCGCAACGGCGACGAAGAACTCGAGCCCGAACAGGCTGAGCCCGATCGGAGTCAAAGCGGCCACGAGCCCCACGAGGCACTGAAGGCCGCCGAACAGGACCGCCGGGCGCTCGATCCGCTTCTCCAAGAGCGACATCACCATGCTCCCGAGGGCGATCCCGAGCAGGAACACGGTCAGGATCATCGTGAACGCGTAAACGCTGTTGGGCGCGAACAGGACGACCGCTCGAGTCCAGGCGACCTCCAGCCCGAGCCCGCACATGCCCGTGAACAGGTAGGCCCAGACCACAACCGACGCTGCGGGTTCGCTCGCCTCTGCCGCCGTCGGCTCGACCTCGGCCGGCGCGGACCAGGCCGGCCAGGCCCTGACCATTCCGAGCGCCACGCCGACCACGACCAGGTTGGCCGAGGCCGCTATGTAGGTCGTGTTCCGAATCCCGAACGCGCGAATCAGGACGAACCCCGCCAGGGCGGTGCCCAAAATCGCGCCTGCCGTGTTGAACCCGTAGAGAGCCCCGATCCAAGAGCCCCGTGAACCCTCGTAGCCCGTTACGTAGCGACTGAGGATCGGGAGCGTGCCGCCCATAAGGACCGTCGGCGGGATCAGAACGAGGAAGCTCAGCACGAACAGAATCCAGCCCGTGTGGGGGACCCCGGCCAACGCCGCCGCGAGCTTGCTAATCCCAAACATAAGCAGAGGCACGAGGAGCGCGTAGATCCCGATCCCCGCCTCGAGGAGGGCGTAGAGCTTGAGCGGCGACCCCAACTCGTCTCCGCGCTTGCCGAGCCAGGCGCTCCCGAGCGCCAACCCGGCCAT
The DNA here is from genome assembly GCA_016765095.1 of Planctomycetota bacterium. Lineage (GTDB taxonomy): Bacteria > Planctomycetota > J058 > J058 > J058 > NORP233. Next base: position 11,257 of record JAESQQ010000433.1, read on the forward strand.
GAACGCGCTCACGACGAGGGAGACCGCGTAGGCCGTGCTGCCGACGACGAGTGAGAGCTCACGGACCCAGAGGATCTGATAGACGAGGGAGCTCGCCCCCGAGAGGACGAACAGCCCGAGGAGCGCCCCCCGTTGGCCCGCGTTCATGTTCATGGCGAAGTGTAAGGGGAAGCGGCCAAAGGATCCTGACCATCCACTTGGACGACCCGAATCCCTCCAGGTCTTGGTTGTGAGTCGCTCCCAAGAGCCTGCCGCCGATTGAAGGCCCTCTCCGATCTCGGACCCGCCCAGCTAGCCTTCAGCGATTCCCTGAAGCGAGCTTCTCGGCCAGAGGAGAGAGTCGCAAGCGGACCATAGCGGCCACGCCCACGACCGGGCCGAGGGCTAGGGTCGCGAACGCGCCCTCCCAGCCGAAGCGCGCCTGAAGCGGCGGGATTGCCCAGAGCGTGGCCAGCGTCAGCGAGAACCCGAGGCAAGTCTGCATGGTCAACGCAGTCCCGACGTATTGAGGATCGCTCAGCTCGGAGATCGCGGCGCTGAACTGAGCGCTGTCTGCGACGACGAACAGCCCCCACACGAGGCAAACCCCCGTCAGCAACCCAGGCGAGTCGAACAAGAACCCAGCCGTGAGCGCACAGGCCCCCGACACGACGAGGCTCACGATCGCGATCGACGTTCGCCCCCAACGATCCGCGAGGCGTCCCGCGACGACGCTCCCGATCCCGCCTATGGCCACGATCGAGAACCCAGCGACCCGCGCAGCCTGGGGGTCCCAGCCGTGCTGCTCGTAGCTCGCGAGCAGGAAGAGCGGAGCCCAGGCCCACATCGCGTAGAGCTCCCACATGTGGCCGAGGTAGCCGAGGTTGGCGAGGCGAACGCCGGGCGCCCCCACGGCCCGAAAGGCCTCCCGCCAATCGAATCGGCTGGCCGCCTTGAGGTGGGGCCCCGCCGGAACGAGCAGCACCAGCCCGCTCGCGACCAGGGCCAAGACCGACGCGCCTCCCAGGACCGGGCGCCAGGGAGGGAGGCCCGCGCCGCCCTCAACTCCCCAAGGAACCGCGTTGAGGAGGTGGGGCAGGGCGGAGCCGACGGTCAAGGCGCCAACGAGGAGCCCGATCCCCAGCCCGCGGTCCTCCTTGCACCACGAGACCGCGAGCTTCATGCCCGGCGGGTAGACCCCGGCCAGACAGAAGCCCGTCACGAAGCGGAGGACGAGGGCCGGCTCGGGGGTCGTCACCCAAAGCGCGATCGCGGCGTTGGCCCCAGCCCCACAAAGCGCGCAGATCGCGAACAGGCGCTGAGCAGAGAACCGATCCGGGGCGTTGGTGAGCGCGCTCACGAGCGCCCCGACCACGAACCCGATCTGGACCGACATCGTGAACCAGGACTGGAGCGACCCGCTCAGTTTCCAGGTCTCGGTTAACTGAGGAAGCACCGCGCTGGCGGAGAACCAGAGCGCCATAGCAAGGAGCTCGGCCAAAGCCAAGATCGTAAGCGTCCGCCACTTCCTTCCACCCACGGCAACCCCTCTCGTCACGCTGCGCGAGCAGGATCAACACACGTCGCGGCGAGGGCAACCCCTTTCGGCGAACTGGCGCAACTCCC
>JAESQQ010000434.1 GCA_016765095.1 Planctomycetota bacterium
GGCAGGGGCAGGGGCAGGGGGCTCGCTCTCGAGGTCGGGGCCCACGATCGCTGAGGAGGGCGCTTGCGCGAGGGCTTCCTCGGACGCCGAACCGCTCGCAAGACTGACCCCCGACTCCGACGCGCTCGCAGCTTCGGGCGAGGGCCCCTCGTCGATCGCAGAGTCGCCGGGATCACCGGCCTCCAGGGCGCCGTCCTCGGGGAGAGCTGGGCTGGGGAGGTCGGTGCTCAGCGGACCTCTCCTTGGGTCACGTCGAGGAACAGCGACTCGAGGCTCGGCTCGCGGACCTCGAACGAGAACACGTCGATCCCTCCCCCGACGAGCTCTCGGTGCAAGCCGGCCACGTCCGCCGGCGCGGCCGCGAGGCGGAAGGTCAACCGCGCCCCCTGGCGAGTCAGTTCGTTGGCGCGAAGCTTCGCGTGATTCGCCAAGAGCGCCTCGGCCTTGTCGGCGCCGACTTCGTCGAGGAGGCGAAGCGTGACCTCGCGCTCGCCGAGGGTCTCGGCGACCTCGCTCATGGTGCCAGCAAACCGGACCCGCCCGGCCTCGATCACGACCACGCGCGTGCAGACCTGCTCGAGCTCCGTCAATATGTGCGAGCTGACCAGGAGCGTCTTGCCCTGCTCCTTCAACTGTCCCAGCAGGACCCTCAAATCGATCCGGGCCTGTGGATCGAGGCCTGAGGCCGGCTCGTCAAGCAGCAACACCTGAGGGTCGTGGAGGAGCGTTCGGGCCAAGTAGACCCGTTGACGGACGCCCTTGCTCAGCCCCTCGCAGCGGTCTTCGCGCTTGTTGGTCAGATCGACGAGCTCGAGGACTTCGTCCACGACCCGGCGCCGCTCCCGCCCGCAGAACCCGTAGACCCTCGCGAAGAAGTCGAGGTACTGCTCGACCGTTAGTTCGTCGTAGAGCCCGAAGAGTTCTGGCATGAATCCGATTCGACGCCGGAGTTCCTCGACGTCATTGACGACGTCGCACCCGGCGACTTGCGCGCTGCCGGTGTCGGGAGGGATCAGCGTAGCCAGGATCCGGATCGTGGTCGTCTTGCCGGCGCCGTTGGGGCCGATCAGGCCCAGCACGTCCCCAGGCTCAGCGTCGAGCGAGATCCCCCGCAGCGCGAGGGAGTGCCCAAATCGCTTCGCGAGGCCGCGGGCTGCGATCACGGGGTCTCCAAGTCGACGATCGTCAACACGAGCGGATCGAGGGAGATCGGCTCGTGCTCGTCGGCGATCTGCGAAACGCTGGGCAACCCGAGCGGACGCCGGCCGAGGTGCACGAGCGCGAAGGTGGGATCCTTGTTCTTCTTCCCAGCTCGCCTTCGGGCGCTGAGTTGAGCGAACGCGAACTCGCGCAGCGCGTCCAGGCCGCTCGCGCTCGTGAAGGGGTCGCTATCGAGGGTGTCCACTGCGACGACCCCGCGGACCTTGCTGGGGTCGAACACGACGGTTTGCCCAGGCCCAACGTCGCCGAGCGTGAGCGCGGAGACCGTCCCGTTGGGGGCGATCATGACCCCGCTCAGGCCCTGAATCTGCTCCGCAGCGCTGATCTCCCAGCTCCCTCCGCTGAATTGAACGCTCAGGGGAAGGCCCTTGGCCTCGCCCGTGCAAGCCCACCGGCTGTGACCGTGGCCTGGGAGCTGGATCGGTCCCAACCACCGCTTGCCGCTCCCCTCCTCGCGGACCCAGGGCGGGTGCGCCCGGAACTGGAGCGCCTCGAGCACGCCCCGCTCGGTGGGCTCGGGGCTCCAGCCTGCGAGGTCGAGTCGGAGCGTCGTCTCTCGGTCGCTGAACAACCCGATCAGGACTCGGGCCGGGACGGGGCCCGCGCTCTGGGGCTCGGGTTGAGCCACGAGGACCAGCGCCCGGGCCTCGGGGCCACCTTGGCTCGCCGCCGCGATCACGATCACGACCGTCCCCAACACCCCAGAGAGCGCCGGCGGGATCAGCAACGCCAGCCAAGGCTGCCGCTTTCGACGTCGCAAGACGACACCCAGCGCGACCGCGATCAGGGCGTGGACCACGACGACCCCCACCACGAGCGCGAACTCGAGCGCGCTCAGCGCCGGGCGCGCTTCGAACGCGAGGCGAGCCACGCTCCCCAAGTCGTATCGCCGAACCCTCGGACTCGAGCGTTTGGTTTCTGGACTGGAGACCGTTCGGAGAACGCCGGGGAGCCCGCTCGCCCCCCGAGGACCGCGCTCGTCGGGGTCGAACGCGAGGAAACGTGTCACCCCGGCGCCGATCGGGAGTTCGGCCAACAAGCCGAGCTCCTCGTTGCGCTCCCGCCAGCGTGCCCCGGGAGCCAAGTCAGCCTGGACACAAGGCAGCGCGGGGACCTCCAGCTCGCCGAGGAACGCGGCGACCCGCTCCGCCTTGGCTGAGCTCGCGGTCGGATTGCGCACGGGCAGGAGCGGCTCCAAAGGGCCCCCGACCCACACCCGCGGCGCGTCAGAGCGCCCACAGAACAGGACGACCCCGCCGCCGCGCACATAGTCGCGGAGCGTCGCCGCGAAGCTGGCCTCGTGGAGGTGCTCGCGAGCTTCGCCACGGAGCGGGACGACGAGCGCTCCCAAACCGGAGATGGCCCGCGCGTCGCGAGGGAGATCCTCTGGCGCGACGTGAATCAGCGTCACCTTGTCGTTAGCGGTCAAGGCCGGCCAGCCCTCGGTCCCCAACAGCACCACGCTCCGCTCGTCGAGTTGCTGGGTGTCGTCGCTCAGCTCGGCCGAGAGCGTCCGATCCTCCCCGCCAGGGTCCTCGACAAGACGAAGGGTGTGCACGCTGTTGCGAACGTAAGGAATCGCGAGCCGAACCCGACGCTCGCTCCCGGGTGCGAGGCTCAGGCTGAGCTCGGTTCCGCTCAGCTGGAGCCCGACGACCCCGATCCGCAGCCTCCCCCGAAAAGTGGGCTCCCCCTCGGGCAGCCGGATCCGAATGCTGACCGCGGCGTGGTCTCCAAAGGTCGCCCGACCCCCCAAGCCGATCCGGCCTTCGAGCTCCAGCCCTCCGCCCAACGCGCAACTCGAGCCAAAAACAAGGAGGGAGAGCGCAGCGCGAATCATGCGCCACGATCCCAGTCCCCTAAACCGCATTGGGTTTGAAACGTGCATGTTTGCTCGGCATTTTGTAGGGGCGGGGTTTACCC
>JAESQQ010000435.1 GCA_016765095.1 Planctomycetota bacterium
CCGCCCGGTTATCCGCCACACCCCGGCGCGGCTCCCCCTCCCGGCTTCCCGCCTCCGGCTCCCCTCGGCGACTTCGCCGACCTAGAGCCAATGGATCTCGACATGGAGCCGGAGCCCCAACCGCCAGGCACCGACACCGAGCCCTTCGACGGCCCGATCGGAATCGACGACCTGTTTTAGTGGGAGACCAGGCAGGTTCGACTAGACAGGCTCGAGGAGCGGATCCGAGGCGACGTCGTCTAGGAGTTGGCGTGGAGGTCGCCCTGCCGAGTTGGCTCCCCAGCGCCACGCTGGATCCCACTCAAACGCGTAGAGCGCGGTGTTGGCGATCATGAACTGCTTGCCCGGGCCGTGGACCCTCCGAAGCACGACCTTCAGCAGGCCACCGTGGGTCACCACGACCGCCGACTCGCTCCGATTCGCGATCGCCCGCAGCGCGCGGAAGGTCCGCTCGATAAACGCCGCGTAGGGCTCCACCTCGGGGATCGCGTCCTTGTCGCCCCGTCGGTAGGCCGCCACTTGCTCGGGGTGAGTCTCGGCGAGCTCGTTGAGGGTCTTCCCCTCGCAGAGTCCAAAGCTCCGCTCGCGGAGCTTGCGCGCGATCCTCGGCCGACGCTCGAGCGCCCTCCCGACGGCTTGAGCCGTCTGCGCGGCGCGGCGCAAATCGCTCGTGTAGATCTCGGGACTCGGGCGTCCGGCGAACCGCTCGGCGAGGCATGCGGCGACCTCGCCGGCCTGGTCGAGGCCCGTCGCGTTGAGCGGAATGTCTCGGTGTCCCTGGAGACGGCGCTCGCGGTTCCAATCCGTCTCGCCATGTCGGACGAGCCACAGGTCCGCCACCTAGAACTCGAGGGAGGTGTAGTCGTCAGGCGACTTGGCCTGCCTACCGCTCGCCAGCCGGTGCTCGAGCTGATCGATCCGGTCCTCTTTCTCGATCATGTCCTCGGTGACCTCGTTCAGCTCTCCCTCCCGCTCGACGAGGGTCTGGCGCAGCTCCGCTCGGTCGCGCTCGAGCTCGGCGACCCGGTTGGCGAGGCGCCCCAGCTCTTGATCACGCAGCGCATGGGCCGCGAGTTGAACGGCCTGTGGGTTCTCGGCCTGGACCGCCTGGAGGGCCAGGCGGAGCCGCGTGACCTCGTTCTGAAGGCGCGCTCGCTCGTAGGCTGCGAGGGCGGCGTCGCCCTGCTCGGCTGCGACCTGCGCCATGATGTCCGCGTGGGTCGACTCGGTTCCAGGGGGCGGGTCGAAGGCGGGCTCGGGCGCCGTCGCGGGACCGCGCTCCCGGGCCTCGTGCTCCGCGATAATGTCGGCCACGCCTGCAGTGTCGATCTCACGAGTCCGCATTTCGCTCTCGGGGAGCGCGTCGAGTTCGTCGCTCAAGCCCAGATCGGACCCGCTCATGGCGCCACGCTTGCGCCGGCCCGACGCCTCAAGGAGGTCGACGATTTCGCGCGGAGAGGGAGCTGGCAGCTCAGGCTCACCGTCGTCGTCGAGCTGGGAGAGGCTCAGCGAGCGGCTCGCCTTGCGCCGCGGCGGGTCCGCCAGCGGCGAGAGCGACTCGTCCCCTCGGGTCTCGGCGAAGGGGCTCCGCGCCGCGACCTGCCCGCCACCAAAGCCCCCCCCCGGCTCTGCTTGGAGGGTCTCTATCGTGAGCGCATTGGGCTCGAACCCGCCTCCAAAGCTGGCCTGGAGAACCCCGCTGCTGATCGGGTCGTCGCTGAAGGGATTGCTCACCGCGCGAGGGACCCGAGCCGTGGACGGGTCGAAGGCCCCCGCCTTGCCCTCTGCGTGGGACTGGCGCTCATACGACTGGCTGATCGCGAGGTCACCTCGTCCTGGCATGACGTCCCCGGTGGGGAGTTTGGCCGTCGGCGGGTGAACCTCGCTGTAATCGGCTCCACTCGCGAAGGGATCGACGCCCCCGCTCGCGAAGGGGTCCTTGCCGGCCGCGCCCGCGAAGGGGTTCTGTCCGAGACCGAAGTCGGCGTCGGCGCTCGCCGCGGCCGCGAAGGGATCGACGGCAGCCGGGATCAGCGGCGGCGAACCGCTCCCCGAGACGAAGGCGTGGTCCGAGGCCATTCCCAGGCCCGAATCGGCGACCACGAAAGGGTCCGCAGACGAAGCCGAAGGAGCGAGGAACAAGACGTGAGTCTTCCCGAGGAAAATGATGTCCTCGTGGCGCAGCTCTTCGTGCTTGACGCGCACGCAGTTGACATACGTCCCGTTGGTCGAGTTGAGGTCCTCTATGTGGCAGTCGGCCCCGCGAAAGTAGATCCGCGCGTGGTCCCAGCTCACCCAGGGGTCGTCGATCGCGACCGAGGCCGTCGCCCGGTGCCCGATCATGAGCTCACCGCCCAGGGCGAGGTCGAACACTGACCCCTGGCGATTCCCGTTGAGGATCTGAAGGCGAGGCACGGTGCTCCCTCTAGGTCACACACGACGTGAGTCGGTCAGACGAACGCGAGACGGACCCTCCGCCTCTTTGCAACCAGCCTAACCCTTGCGCGGACCGAGCCGCAACCGAGCCTTTGGAAGCCGTCTCTAGAACAGACTCACTCCAGCGCCCGGAGTCACGCACCTTCGGGAAGAGGAGCCTCCAAGGCGGCCCGCTGGGCGGCTTGGATCTGCTGGATTCCTTCCTGAGCCGAGTCGAGAAGCTGCTCGAGTTGGGCCCGGTCGAAGGTCCCGCCTTCACCGGTTCCTTGCACCTCGACCAACTGATCGCCGAGTGCGACGACGTTCATGTCGACGTCGGCGGTCGAGTCGTGCGCATAGTCGAGGTCACAGACCACCTCGCCCTTGACGATCCCGACGCTGACCGCTGCCAACTGACCCTTGAGGTAGACCTCGGGCCCCGCCTTGCCCTGGCGCTCGGCAAGAACAGTCAGGGCGTCGACGAGCGCCACGTAGCCCCCGCTGATCGCAGCGGTCCGCGTTCCGCCGTCGGCTTGGATCACGTCGCAATCGATGGTCAGCGAGACGGCTCCGAGCGCCTCGAAGTCGACCGCAGCCCGGAGGCAGCGCCCGATCAGGCGCTGAATCTCAATGCTCCGCCCGTCTCGCTTGGAGTGCTCGCGGCGCTTTCGGCCTCCGCCCGTCGAGCCGGGCAGCATCGCGTATTCGGCGCTCAGCCAGCCCAGGCCGCTGTCGCGACGCCAGGGCGGCAGGGAGAGCTCTAAAGTGGCCGTGCAGAGGACCTTGGTCATTCCAAAGGACACGAGGCAGGACCCCGCAGGGTGGCAAACGTAGGCGCGCTGGAAGGAAACGGGGCGCATGGGGCCTCCAAGCTGTTGTGGCTGGCCGAGATTCGTGACTCGCGAGGGCCAGGGAGCGAGCCTGAGGGCGCGGATGGTAGTAGCCACCGCGACGCTTGCCAACCTGCACCGCCCTAAGTAGGATTCCGCCCTCTTGCGGTCCCTTCTTGACCGCCCACGGAGCATCTCATGTACGCCATCATTCGAGACCGCGGCAAGCAGTACAAAGTCGCCCAAGGCGACGTTGTCGAACTCGACTTCATGGACGAGGCCGCCGAAGGCGCGCCCGTTCAGTTCGAGGTCCTCCTCACCTCTGACGGTGAGGGTGGAGTCAAAGTCGGCGAGCCCCTCGTCGCAGCCGCCAGCGTGAGCGCCACGATCGTCAAGCCCCTTCACAAGGGCCAGAAGATCGACGTCGTTCACTTTCGGCGCCGCAAGGACAGCATGTCCAAGACCGGCCACCGGCAAAAGTTCACACACGTCAAGATCGACGCGATCAACGCGGGATAGCTAGCTATGTCACACAAAAAGGGACAGGGTTCGTCGCGCAACGGTCGCGACTCCAACGCACAACGCCGCGGCGTGAAGCTCTACGGCGGACAGGCTTGCCAGTCCGGCTCGATCATCATTCGCCAGCTCGGAACGCGCGTCCACCCCGGCGTCAACGTCGGCATGGGTCGTGACTTCACGCTCTTCTCGTTGGTCGAAGGACACGTCCGCTTCGAGACGCAGAAGAAGCGCGGTCGCGCCTACAAGCGGGTCCACGTTGACCCGATCGCCGCTGAGGCCTAGGCCCAACACTTCAATAGCCTGGGGAAAGTCCGCACTCTCACGAGCGCAGGAGCGATCACATGACCGCTTGGGGATCAGGCGCACTATCGAAACGGGCGGAGCCGAGAGGCGACGCCCGTTTTGACCTGGTTGCCGTTTTGACTTGGTTGCCGTTTTGACTTGGTTGCCGTTTTGACTTGGTTGC
>JAESQQ010000436.1 GCA_016765095.1 Planctomycetota bacterium
CGCCGGCTGGAGAGGGTCTTGGGCCAGGATTCCCTCGACGCCTAGGAACCCTAGGCCTGCCTCGCGACGCTTCTCGTGAATCTCGGCCACGTAGGCGTCGAGAGCCTGGCGGAGGATTGCTTGGGCTACAGGTAGGTCTAGACCTCGGAGGGCCTTGGGGACCGGGATTTCGTAGATGAACCAGCACCAGTGATAAACAGCTCCCCCATGCCCTCGGGGGTGTATAGCTCCAGCTCGATCTTCTTCGCTCTCCGAGGCGGGCTTGGCATGATCCGTATCTCCCTCACGAAGGAGCGCAGGACCGTCTTGGCTGCTGCCCTCCCTTCTGGCGTCGCTGGGAACTCCAACGCCTGAGCACTGGCGACGGCTCTCTCAATCGCCCGCTCGAAGTCCTCGGAGCCTGCCCCAGCTTGCACCCGCCGCTCCTCTGCGGCGATCTGCTCAGCCAGACGAGCGTCCTCCTCAGCGAGGTCACTCAAGGCCAGGCGCTCAAACTCGGTTTCTGCCAGAACGAGTTCGCGGCGCCGCTGAGCAAGGCGGGCGCGCGCCCGCTTGAGCGCGGCAACGTCAACCGACGCCCCGGATCCCAGCCGAGCCGCAAGACGCTCGCGCAATATGGCGGCGACGGTCTTAGGATTGATCTGGGCGGTCACCCGGCGCACCTGCTCAAGCACCGCTTCACCCAGCGCCTGAGTCGGCGCTTTGACTCGTTCGCACCCTGGCTCACGATCGGATCCACGGGTCCTGAGGTTGCAGGTGTAGTAGGCGTAGCGACGCTGAGTTCCGTCCTTGAGCCGAGTTGAACTGCCCGCGTTCGCGACCGCGCTAAGGCCGCAAGCCCCGCACTGGGTTAGCCCTGTCAGGAGGTAGGCCCCCCCAAGCCGTGGTCCGGTGTATTCGGTGGAGAACTCCCTACGTCGGGCAGCACCGAGCACCTGAACCTTGCCCCATAACTCCTCGCTGACGATCGGAGGGGCGACGTTCTTGAACACCATGCAGGGAGACGGCCCAGCTACTGGAAGAGGGCCGTTGAGGCTCCCGTGAAAGAACTTCGCCTTCCTTGCGCCCCGGCTTCCGCCACGAACCAGCTCGCCCTTGTAAAGCGGGTTCTTGAGAACGTAGCGCACCGAGTTTCCTGTCCAGTTGCGACCTTTCTTGGTCCGGTGCCCCGCTGCCCTGAGGCGGGTAGCGATCCCCTGGTGACTGAGGCCGAGTTCCCCTCGGAGCCGGAACATCTCTTGGACGATCGCAGCCTCCCCCGGGACGACCTTCACGCTTGCGCTCCGCTTGCCTGTCCCGTCGAAGCCCTCCTTCCGTTCAAGTCGGTAACCGTAAGACACGGTGCCACCCGGCCAGAAACCTTGCTTCGCTGCGGCTACCGCTCCCATGGCGACCTTGTAAGCCGTCTTCAAGGAGTGCTCTCGCTGCCCGGTTTGGAGGATAGCGCCCATGATCGGGCCGGCCTCACCAGCGAGTCGAGCGTCGTCCATGACGTGGCGTACGCTGACTCCCACCTGCTTCAAGAGAGTGACCCAGTAGCCCCGCTCGTCGGGGGTGAAGCGACCAAATCGGGACATGTCTAGCGTTAGGAAAACGTCAAACTCACCACGCTCAGCGGCTTCCACGAGCGCCCTGAACTTCGGTCGATCAAAGCCGCTGGTTCCCGATTGGTTCTCTCGCTCGATACGGATGACCTGACCGAGGTCTTCGTTCTGGGCGTAGCGCCTGCACGCTTCCTCCTGCTCGGGGTGAGAAGCGGTCACGTCCCCGTCACTCTTCGATCGACGGCAATAGATTGCGACTCGCTTCGCCGTCACCGGAATTGTTCGCTGAGGCTCAACCACGATTCGCCTCCGGAACTCCTGCAAGGAAAAGCTCCTCAGCCAGCACCACCAGGGCGGACACCAAGTCCTCGGCGTCACGAGGAGTGCGGTGGACCGAGAGTTGGAGGCCGGGGTGAGGAGGAAAGAAGAAGAGCCGAAGCGAGTCAATCAGGCTCTCTCGGCCCAACTCGAACTTCTCGTTGACGCGCCGGAGCTTGCCCCGCAGCCTGGCCGGTCTCGCCCAGCTTCGTTCGAGGTTGCCGAGTAGGTGACGCAGCGCCGTTAGCGAGCTGGCGTAGACCTCGTGGCCGTTCACCACGTATCTGTTCTTCTCGGGCAGAGCGTAGGTGCCGGTCGGCGCGGTTGGCTCCAACGCCAGGACGGTCATGGTCATTGCTCGGGTCCGTTCGGTTCGAGGTTGCAGGGATCCGTCCGCCCAGCATAGGGAGACGCCATACAGCTCAAGAGGGCTGTTAGAGAGTGGGTAAGGAGGCTTCGTGGGTCGAGCTACGAGTGCGCCTGGCTCAACTCGAAGGGCGATTCGCCGAGTCCTTTAGGCCCGCAAGGGTCAGTCGAGCGAGCGGGACGTTCGGCGGTCGTGGCTGTCGCCGCCGGTATACGAGCCCGGCAAGCGTCGTCTGGACCTGAGCGTCACGCCGTCCAACGTCGCGCCGCCGTCGGCCGTCCTCCGGGCGCTCCACTCGGCGCGACCGACCCCGAGTCCCCTCGCCCTCGGCTCGTCGGGCCCGGCGTTCGCGTCGCTGGATCCGGTCTGTTCGGGCAAGGCGTTGCGTTCGTCTTCGCGAGCGCGGCCGCCGTGGGTTCGGATACCTCGGAAGACCTTGGTGCCACCTGGCGAGGTCCAGGGGGGTCGTCAGGTCAGGTCCGGCGGGACCCAGGCCGAGGCAACCTTGGACTTCCTCTTCGGTGGCACGTCGGACCGCAATGACCCCGTCCGGCTCGTCGCCTCCGAACCGCCCCACGAAGGCCCCGACTCCCTGGGCCCCCCCTGCGAAATGCAGCGGCCGCCCGCTCGCGACCGAGACCAAGAGCCGAAAGTTGACCTCACTAAATGGGCAAGGGTCGAAGGCAAGGACCTGGCGGCCGTCTCGGAGCAGGACACGGTAGGCGTGCCAACGGCCCGGTCGTACGCCTTGCAGGAGGTGCAGGGCGAATGGCGGCAGCCACGCAGGACACGGTCTACTCCCGGCCAGGTAATTTTTCAGAGTCCCCTCGGGCCGATCGAACACCATGGCTGCGGAGCTGCGCGTCATGCCCAGCTCGCGAAGGCGATCGCACAGTTGTCCTCGGGTTGGGACAGCCGAGAGATCCGGTACGCTTTCCTCTCTATATCTATATAGGAGACCGTCCCGCCTGCAACCGGGCTCAACCCCTGTCGCTCTAGGCACTTGCAGGGGATCGTCCGTGCCTGATCTTGGGATTGGGTGGAAGCCCGAGTATTCCTCGGTTGCGCCGCCCCCCGGGCGAAGGGACTCCGGGGACAGTGACTCCGGCGGCGGGCCAGAGACCGATTCGTCCACGGTTGCGCCGTCGGCCGGTCGAGCGACGTAGTGCGGAATCTCCGCCACCAACCTGCGCGCGAGCCTCTCGGAGATCCCGAGTTCCCCCTTGAGGCGGACATGCCCGAGCCCTGCAACGACGAGCGGAAACGCCTTCGCCCACCACTTCCGACCCAACCAGTCGAGGCACGCCGCCTTTTGAGAGACCCGCCGGATTGTGTCAGGGAACTCGAATGGCGCAGTGCTCAGTACGAACACGGGCACGTCCAGTTCGTTACCCCGAGGTCCGCGTCCAATGGCCTGAACCAGCTCCGCACCGACGAGCGATTCGCGGGCACGTTCTAGGATCGGAGACAGGTAGACGAGCGACTTGATCTTGCAGCCGTCGCGTTCGACCCACCGCAGTTCCGGCTCCTGCTCAAGTTCTTCACTGCCAGCACCCAGGAGCAACGCCCTATGCCGCACGGCGAAATCAGGGGGACGTGGTGTTCCAACGACGACGAGGAGGTCCACCCCCTTGAGCGCGTCCTTCCCACGCAGTCCGTGGAAGTGCATTGCCTCAACTTCGGGGACAAGAGCGACTAGAGTGTCGTCCTTCGACCTATCAACGAGCGCCTTGTAGGAGATCAGGCCAATTCGACTGGCATTTGGGAATCGAGAGACGATCGCGTTGACAGTCTCTGCCACGGCCTTGACTCGTGCCGGCGCTCCTAGCGCCTTCTTGCTCCACCGGCCGTCAATGACATGGACCACGTTCGTCGGGCGGGGCGGCCCCCCCTCCAGCACCTCGACCGGACGATTCAAGATCGCGCCTACAAGCTGGAGATCAGCGGTAGCGTCGAGGATCACGATCCTGACCGCGCTCGGAACCGGCCGGCGCATAGTTACGTAGAGCGGTGTCAGGCCGGACTCACGCTCCCGCCACACGTTGCGCAGCACCACAGGGGGCTGGTCCCGAACAACCGTGCGGGCTAGCTCGACGATTCCCGGCAAGGGGTTGCGGGGAATCGGCTGTCCGCTTTCAAGGAGAACCTGTACGGCTCGGACAACGAACTGCTCGACGGTAGCAAGGGTGTCCTTGGCAGCAAGCAGGCGTGCGTCAGCCGGATCGAGGAGGACGGTGACCGCATGACGAGCATAGGTGCTCAGCGCAGCTCGGAGCTGGAGCAGGAGGCGGTCATAGGCAGCGAAGAACTCGGTCAGTTCGAGACCAGAATCAACACGGTCACGGCCAAGCAGGCGTGCGCCTGCCGACCTCCGGGCGTTCCTTAGAAGCCCTTCGGCCCCAGAGAGGTCGGCGGCCGTGACTTCGCTGAGCGGCGCGAAGAACAAAGCGGCGTCCTCCTCGACGATCAGCCTTAGCCGGTTCTTGGCGAACCGACCGTCCCAGAATCCGGCGAGGGCGAGGTGCGCCATAGGGACGACCAGAATGTCCGCCGCGAGGGCTTCATGGCGTGCGCGGTGGTAGCTACAACTCGTCGTGTTGCCGTTGAGGAAGCGATCGCACGCTCGGCACACCACCGCGACAGGGTTGTGTCCCGCCTTGGCGACCCGACGGTAGCGGTCCTCCAGGCCGGCGTCGCACTCGAACTTGGGTGTCTTCGCGATTGGGAGGGCGACGCGCTCCTTGACGGCCAGCGCCTTGGCGCGAGCAAGGAACTCCTCGCCGAAGTCGTGGCTGCTGACGACAACGAGCGTCTTGGGGCAGCGCCCAGGCGTGTTGACCACCTCGCGAACGAGATAGCGAATTGCGGCTTCCGTCTTGCCGCAGCCCGTCCTCGTTTTGAGGACACCAACAGGCTGAGGCCGGGGGTCGTCCAGACTCAACCCGTCCTCTATGAACTGCACCATGTCGTGGAGGGACGGAGCCGCGCGCGGGAATGTCTCCGCTGGGGCGGGCTTGGGCGTTGGCTCTTCGATCCCGTCGAGGGGAGCGGGCTGCGGCCGCCACGGGAGGACAATTCTGACGGTCGTAAGTAGGTCGGCAAGAGAGCAGAGGTCGTGTTCTGCGCCTTTGAAGACTTCGCCGATAATCTTGCCCGGCGGCTGGTTCCGGTGGCGCCCCGCGATCGCGCCGTCGCGAGCGGCCTGCTCTCGATCTGGAATCTCCGGGTCTCTCGCCCGACAGGCAAGCGTCACGACCACATGCACAGCTACCTCGACGGGGACGCGGCGGAGACCCAGATAGGTGCCGAGGGCAAGCGCCAGGAAGTGGCGTGAGCCCTCGGAGCCGACCCAGATCGAAGCGTACTTGGCGGCGAACCTCGCCACAGCCTCCTGTTGGGCCGGGCCAAGATTCGCAGAGTCCAGCGCGGCCGAGGGGGCGGGGCGGGGTCTCGTGCGTTGACGCACCCGACGCTCTGGCCGGCTCGCCTGCACTGCCCGCCAAGCCTGGAGGTCGGGAGCCAAGATCGCAGGCGTGAGGGGTGTCGCTTCCCAGTGATCCCGCCAGACCAGGGTTTTGCGATTCAAGCCGTTCTTGTGGAGCCCGTGCAAGGGGCGAAACAGCCCGCCACGACAATTCGCCGCCTTGTTGAGCGGAACCATGTCCACCCACACTGGGGCGTCCCCGGACGAGCAAGTCGGCACCCCCGCCTCTTGGCACATGCGACGCGCGCGACCGAGCATGATCCGGCAGAATTCGGGCTCGTGGATCCCACCGGCAGGCCCCCACTCTAGGTGCAGCCGAGCGCGGCCTGGTCCGCCGGAGAAGCTGCACCGGAGGGTTACCCCCTCCCTTGCTTCGGCAGCGGCAATTCGGTTCATCAGGTCGAACACCGCCGCCATCGCCTCCTCTCGCGGAAGGTCGTCCCTGGCGTCAATGTCGTAGCCCTTGGCCGTCAGGCGCGGGCAGCCCCCCAACAGGTCGTTTTCACGTGCCTCCAAGTCCTCGCCAGTCACGGCAAGGTGCAACGCCTGCTGGCGGCGGGTCAAACGAGATGCCTGGGCCAAGAAGTCCCGCTCGGGTTCGGTCAAGTGGGCGACTGAGACAACGTCGCCAAGCAGGTTGAAACCCGCGCCTGCTAGCGGCCAGTCCACGCAGTCGTGGACGACCCGTAGGTCGGCGTGGCGACCGTCGGGGCTAAGGCACGCGAGCCGGATTAGCCCCGCAGGCCCGTGATTGAGTCCGTTCCAAATCGGGAAGGGAGAATGGACGAGTCCGTCCGAGGTCGGGAGTAAGCTCGAAGTCATCAGTGGCCTCCGACGCGGGGGTTTCCTGCCAGGGATCCGCGTCGGAGTTCCTTTTTAGCGCCGTGCTGGGACACGCCTTCGCCCCAAACAGCCTCAAGCTGTGCTCCTGGTGCGTATAGACGCACTTTGCGAACCTACCCGGCCGACTAATCCCATGCAGGCACTTGGCTTGGGATCTGCCGCCGTAGGACGATTTCTTTCTGCTTTCTCGCGCAGGCCGCAGGTCTCGGCCGCAACGAGGCTGCGAGCCAAGCCGGAGGACTCAGCCTCCCTCGCGCACTCGGTCTAGGATCTTGACGATCCTCTCGACTGAGTCCACATAGGACTCCCCGCGCTCTCTGCTTGCCCGGCTGACGCTTGCGAACGGAGGGGATACAGCCGACCACCCGCAGTGACCCGGGGCCTCCCCCTATCCACCCAGACCCCGGTTCCCTCCTTCCCCGCCAGGCAGGCCGGCGCGTCTAGTCAAGTGTCCAGGGTACGCAGGGGAGGTAGGCGACCAGCAGCTCGTGCAGACCCCCCCCGGGGTTCGGTGCGGTCGCCGTGACCGCGCCGATCTCGATCGCCTGTCCTGAGTCCCCGTTGGCCCTCAAACGGACATTATGGGGCCAGAGAATGGCAGTCTCCGAGCCCGAGATACAAGTGCGCCGTGGCCCTCTGGGTTGCAACCCAGAAGCGTAGAATCCCACCAACCAACACCCCCCCCTCGCAGGACAGCACTGGAGCACCTCAGTGTGCCTTGAACTTGTCGGAAGGGCATACGGTGTCGCGGGTTGTGGTATCCAGGCCTCTCTTGCGATTCGTGAGCCGACCACGGGCAACTGCCTTCCGGCCATCTTCTCCCAGGATCGAGACGCCCCGTCGGGCGAGGTTCTTGAGTTGTTTCTGCCGCCCAAACGACCCAGGGGGTCCGTTTCCCCGAAGCCATGCTTTCTCTCAAGCTTGAGGATCAAAGGGACCACCTTGTCCCTCGGAAACGTGACGCGGGACCGACTTCCTAGCCCACCGTATGCCAGCGAGGTTGTTGCATTTCACGCCCGACACTTGGGGCTCGACGAGCCGGGCCTCTCCTGCATCCTGCTGGAGAACGTGGTTCACAAGTCCACCATTTACAAGATTCGCACTCACCAAGCCGACTTCACCAACACGCGGCTTGGGGGATTTGTTCACCGACTGGTGGCGGATTTTGGTCGAGAGGTAGAGGGTATTGAACCCGACCCGGTAAGGTACTCGAAGTCGTTTCGGCGTAACTGGGTCATCCCCGTCGTCCGCGTTCATCTAAGGTGATAGCCATGAATCCTGAACACCTGAGAGCCCTAATCGCCGGTCAGGCCAGACTTCGAGACCTGCCAGTGTTCCAGATTACGCTGAGGCATGACGTTGTCACGGTGAAGGGTCGGTCTGACGGTGCTGAGTTCTCAGTCGTAGCGCGCATTCGCATACCTAGACGCCAGCGCAGCTTGCCTGAGGTCACGATCCTCCCCGGACCCTATGCCCATTCAACCGTAGAAGCGGTGAAGGCCTCTATTCGAGCAGCCCTCGGTATGGTTCATGGACGGAGTCGATTGGAGCCCGCGACGAGGAGCCTGTCTGATCCTGTGCAGCGAATCGTGTTTTCGGACGCCAAGGATGAGTATGAGTTCGTGAGCTCGACGGCGACCTACAGCGAACAAGAGCAGATTGGAGTCCTCTGAGGTGATTCGGCACATCTGGACGGTCGCGTGCGAACGGACAATCATTGCCGATGACGGCATTGTGAGTCTGATCGCGGTCATTGATCGGATCGAGACCCCTGTTCTCCCCCTCGCGCTCTTAACCGGTTTCAGCGTCGTTTCGTGGTTCTTCTCGGATGACCTCGATTCGACGGTCCATTACAGACTTCGATGCGAAACGCCGAATGCCGAAAGTGTCTTCGACATTACTGGTCAAGCCGAGTTTGGGGGCTTCCCAAAGAGCCGCCTCGTTGTTGACCTAAGGCAAGTGGTGCTCAAGACGCCGGGAGTCCATTGGATTGTTGTCGAGATCGGCCAAGAGGACGGCGCTCTCGAAGAGGTCGCTCGCATTCCTATTGAGGTTGTGTTGAGCCCTGCGGAGTCCCCCTCTCAGCCGTCCCCCTCTCAGCCGGAGTCCCCCTCTCAGCCAGAGTCCCCCTCTCAGCCAGGCGATAGCGACTAGGGGGAACACCCATCGAGGTCGTACCGGCATCGTGCCTGGTCTCGCTTTGCGAGTCTCGACTTAGACACCACGGGACGAACTCTTGTCCGTCCACTGTGGACCGGCCAATCCGCGCGCAATCTTGGTGAGGGTGGGTGAACGCTAGACGCCCCCTCATGGCGTTCTTGACCAGCGAGGTGAGCGTCGAGCTGACCTGCGACGAGGCCGGCTACGCGACCGGCTAGGTCTTCCCGTGCGTCGTCGTAGAGGAGCAGGGTCTGGATCGACTGGTGCCGGCTAAAGCGGCGTACCGATCGCACGTCACCACCCGTCCCGTCCAAGCCGGCAGTAATCGCTGCATGCCTCAGACCGTGCGGGCGCACGACACCCAGCTCGGCTCGCTCGCCCGCACGACGAATGAGCCGGTGAATCGCTCGTCCGGAGAGGCGCCTCCCTCTCCGAGCTGGATCGAGGCACACGAAGAGCGGCCCGTCGTGAGGGCCGCGAGCTTCGAGCCATGCCTCGATCGCCGCCTGGGTCGAGGCTGGGACCGTGAGTTGACGGGCCTGCCGGCGCCCCTTCCCGACCACGCCCAGAGCGCCCGACGCGTCGTAGTCCGCCACGTCCAGGGCGGCGACTTCCCCTCGGCGCAGGGCCAGGTCGGCGAGCAGCCGAACGATTGCCTCGTTGCGGATCGCGCGTGCCCCTCCCTGGCGGCGTATCGCGACAAGGAGCCGAGCCACACCGTCGATCCCGGGGCCGCGAGTGTCTCGGTAAGCCTCAGCAGGAAGGCCGTGGACCTCCAGCGTCCAGTTCACGAGGCCCAGCACTCGGGCGAGCTTCACGAGGGAGCGCACGGCCGCTAGGCGGCGGTTGATCGTGGCCGGCGCGAGGCCGCGCTCGACCAGGTGGTTTCGGTAGCCAAGCGCGAGTGCGTTGGCCCGCCCAGCTCCGCTGCCCAGAAGGACAGCAGCGACGGCGTCGAGGTCCGGAGCGTCTAGGTAGAGCCGCAAGTCCGCCAAGTCCTGCCGATAGGCCGCCAGAGTGTTCTTCGAGCGGCCAGCAAAGAAGGCAGCGATCAGCTCGTCCGACCCAACTCGGCCGGCGAGTTTCGGCGCAGACCAGGGAACGGCGACCTCTCGGCCACCGCTCCCCTGAGGCCGTTTAGAGAGCGTAGTCGTCTTCGTCCTCGTCGTCGGCCTCTTCGTCCTCGTCGTCGAGATCCTCTTCGTCCTCTTCGTCCTCGTCCTCCTCGTCGAGGTCGTCTCGCTCGACGTGGTCGATCTCCTGCGATTGCTCAATGAAGCGATCGACGTCGTCGCGGCGGAATCGAATCAGGCCCCCCAGCCGATAGCTGGGGACTCCGGCCTCCTTGAACCACCTCCGGATCGTGGCTGGTTGGACGCCTAGCTCCTCCGCCAGGTCGTTCAGGCCGACGAATCGGCCGTCTCTCGTAGTGCTTTCCACTGCTGTCCTCTCTCATTCATGAGTGTCAAAACACCCGCATTCTTGCGGTTCCACGCGGTGCCACCAGTTGACATTCCCGGGTTGAAGAGCGTCGTCATTGGACGTTGCGGCGTAACTTCTTGGCGGTGCATCGCTTACAGATTCAGGACAGATCCAGGTAGCGGCTGAGAGTAGGCATGACAGGTTGGAGTCAGGAGGTGCGCATGGCACGGACGCTGACGCTCGCTGAGGCCGCGAAGGAAATGGACTTGAGCGTTCGGACCTTGCGCCGCTGGGTGGCCGACGAGGGCGCCCCGTCGGATCGGGGCTCGGGATCACGTCGGCCTTACCTGGTGGATCCCGTGGAGCTTCGCGAGTGGCGGGCCGCCAGGCAACGCCGGCAGCGCGGTCGCCGTGCCCGCAGTCGGGAAGTTGAGCCTGCGCCCCCACCGGCCGCCCCCCC
>JAESQQ010000043.1 GCA_016765095.1 Planctomycetota bacterium
GCTTCAGCTCCGGTGCATAGAGGTCAATGGGCAGTGGGACGACTTCGTCCGCTACGTCGAAAGCCGGGCGGCGGACCCCCCGAGCGAAGGCTGGACTCCGATCCGGCTGCAAGCCGCCAAACCGTCCCCGCTTCCCAGCTTCGGTGCCAAGCCACCCAGCAAGGCGGCGTGAGGTGGATTCACGTCATCTGCACCCGCTTCAGTTTGGTTCGCGGGTTGTCATGCGCGGAGGACTCGCAGAGCCCTGGCGTGTGGGGGCGAAGAGGTGTCTCGCGCAGGCGGCGATTAAGAGGACGAGGAAGCCCGCCGTGCAGAGACCGAACCCTATGAGCAGATAGGGTCCGGCGTCTTGGATCCAAATCGGTGGGGGGAGCCCCTGGTAGCGGGTCACGCCGATCGCGATCCCCCACACGTGGAGCCACACCACGAGCGCCGCGGCGGCCAAGTTGAAGCCGAGGGCGGCGCGGCGTATCCAGAGGCTCTGCAGGGGGGCCTCACTGAGTCCTCGTCGACGAAGGACATCGGAGAGGAGCATGAAGATCCCCGCGAAGAGGACCATGCTGTCGATTCCGATCTCGGTCCCCATTGCGTGGCCCAAGACGACCTGGGTCCCGTGGATCAGGGTGTTGAGCGGAGGGACGGAGATCAGGAGTGAGGTGAAGAGCATGGCCCCCGTCCACCACTTGGCGGCCATGACGAACAAGGGAGCCGTCCGCGGCTCGGCTTGGCTCGAGCGGGCTTGCGCGACGGATCGAGCGAGGTCCCAGATCACGCGCGCCAGGATCACGATCTCCGTCATGCTGATCGCGAAGCTGATCCACTTGACGAGCTCTCGCTGGGGGAGGTGATAGGTGTGGTGCGCGTAGTTGGTGAACGAGTTGAGGAGACCGACCGCGAACAGGGCGTAGGCCAAACGAGAGCGGGCCGGACGCTTGTCCCCTGAGAGCCGCTCACCCACGTAGTAGAGGGAGCCGTAGACGAGCAGGTTGAAGCTCCCGACGAGCGTCCCGCACGCCTTCCACTGGATCCGGAGGTCGACGATGGGGTCGCTGAACACGCCCGGCAGAAGCCAGGCATGCTGCTCGAGGAAGGTGTAGGTGAAGAAGCAGACCCCGACGCCCCACATAGAGACGTAGATCGGCTGGTTCCAGAAGTCGAGGCGGGCGACGCGGAAGTAGTTCCAAGCGAAGAGGAGCCAGCCGAGCAGGATCGGGATCGAGAACAGGGGGTGGAAGCCGAGATACTCTCGTCCAGACGTGATCCCGAGCAGGAGGGTCACCGCGATCCCAGCCCCGGCCAGTGCCCAGAGCGAGACTTGAATCCTCAGTCTCCAGCGCTCGCCCTCGCTGACCGGACCGCCCGCGTCCTCCAGCCAGCGGTGGATCACCGCGAGCGCTGCGAGGAAGATCCAGGCCGAGACGAAGGTCGTATGGAGGGGACGCAAGGCGGGGAACCCGAGTCCGATCCCACGCAGGAAGTCGGCGCTCTGGGGCAGGTAGTGGAGGACGCCCAGGACGCCACCCAAGAGCGCGATCAGGAGCGAGACCAGAGCGCCGCGCATGAAGGTCAGGGTCGCGTAGCGCCGCACGCCGCAGGGCTCGCTCACTTGAACTCCCACCAGGGAATCTCACGGATCGAGAGGGGAACCTGAGAGTCTGCACGCTGGGCCCAGTTGCTCCCAAGCCACTCGAGGAAGGCGGTCATGTCCTGGCGCTCGCTTGCGGTGAGGCTTGGGGCCGGCATTCGGGGAGGGCGCCCCTCGCGGAGGACGCCCTGGATCGCCGCTGGGCCGAGCCGGTCTCCCAGCGTGGACAGCTCGGGGGCCCCGACCGGGGAGTGGCCTTGGAGGACGTGGCAGGCCGAGCAGGCCCGCCCCTTGAACAGGGTTAGCCCGCGAGCCGCAGCGCCGTCCTCCTTGGCCAGGCTCTGATCGAGCTGGTCGAGAAAGCGCGGCGCTCGGTCGCTGCCGGGGGCGCGGGCTTGGCCGCGGCCCGTGCGGTTCATGGCCCCCAGGAAGGCCTCGACCGCGTCGATCTCAACGCGTGAGAGGTCGAAGCGCGGCATGCCTCCCGAGCCCTGGGTCAGCAACCGATCCAAGCGCGCGCGCGTGACGCGAGTGCTGGCATTTGTCAGGTCGGGACCGAGGAACCCGCCGTAGCCGTAGAACTGGTGGCAGGCCTGGCAGTTCTTGGCGTGCCACAGGCGGCGCCCAGCGAGGGCCTTGCCCTCCAGGGGGGGCTCACGTGTTGAGTCGCTGTAGACGAGGACGGTTTGAACCACGAAGCAGAGCACGAGCAGGGCGAGGCCCTTCGTCTTTGCGCTCCCGGCGCAGCACGTATCCCAGAACTGTTCCCGTACGTCTTCCACGGTTAACGAGTCGTTCCCGCTCCCAGGCCGCGAGGGGGCTGGGAGTCGTCCGGCTAAGTCGGGTGCGCTCGTTCCCTATCGAGCGCGCGGGAGCTGAAAGAGACGCTATCAAACGTGCCGCTCGGATTGGCGCTCGGGTCCAGGATAATCGCCCTCCGCGGTCGAGGCCGAACGCTCTGGGCGGTTTGGGCGGGCGCGCTCGAGGCCGCCACGAGCCCCTGGACGAAGGCCTCCGCCGACAGGTCGCGGTGGCGAGGTGACCGGCGGCAAGAGAACACGGAGCAGCCGTGGTGCTCTTGCCAGCACTCGGTGTGGTGGAGCGTCTCGCAGGCGACGCAGCGGACGGTTGGGCCCGGCTCGCCCCCCTTGCCGGGAAGCTCCTGGTGGCAAAAGGGGCAGTTGCCGGAGTGCGTCTGGGGTCGGATTCGAATCCAGCCAAGGCGAGGAGAGCTTGGAGGGTCGTGGACTGGAACACGAGGGCCGTCGCGACTGCGAGCCCGAGGCTCGCGACGACCCAGGTCCAGCGGCGAACTCGCGCCTTGAGCTCCTCGTGGCGGCTCTTGGCTCCGAGCTTCTCCTGGGCGAGCGCGCTCTCGCCTGGAGCTGTCCGTTCCGCGCTCGAGGCGGGCGCGTCTCTCACGATCAGGTGAACGGGCGGGGTCGTGATCTTGTGCTCCTCAAGAGGAGAATAGAGCCCAGCCGTCGAGTCGTCAGGGCGCCAGCGTTTTGGCGTTCGTGAGGGCAGCGATCAGAGGCCTTGGGTATCCTTGCTCCACGTGTATTGGGAGGCCCTCGATCAAGCGACGATTTTGGCTGAGGTCAACGCTCGCCTGGCTGAGAACGCGAGCTACGGCCGCGACGAGGTGCTCGGCCTCCCCGGCAGCTTCCTCGATCGGAAGGTCTTCCCAGACGACGCGCCCTTCCTGGACTCCTCGCCCTACCTCCGCTGCTTGCTCGAGAACCCAAACCACATTGGCTGCCACACCCTCGTTCAGGGTGAGAACGCCTTCGCGGGAACCCAGCAGCTCGAGCGCGAGGTCCTTCGCCTCTGCGCGGAGGAGATCCTAGGCGCCGCGGCCGGGACGACCGACGGCTACGTCGCGAGCGGCGGGACCGAGGCCAACCTCCAGGCTCTCTGGGCCTGGAGGAACGAGCTCCAGGCTACCCAGGGCGTCACCGCGGCTGAGATCGCGGTGCTCCACTCCGAGGACACGCACTACTCGGTCGTCAAGGGGTGCGGCCTGCTCGGCATGCGCCGCGAGTCGGTTCCGGTCGACCCAAAGACACGCGCTGTCAGCGAACAGGCCGCGTCTGCAGCCCTCGCGGCGGTCGTGGCGGCCGGCGCGCGGAGTGTGATCTGGTTCCTCAACATGGGCACGACGCTCTTTGGTTCGGTCGACGACTACGAGCCGATTCGCCGCGCGCTCCAGGCGACGGGCCTCCCCTATCGCGTGCACGTCGACGCTGCGTTCGGCGGCTTCCTCTACCCCTTCGTGCGCGAGGACAACCCGCTCAGCTTCGCCGAGCCCGACATTGGCTCGATCACGCTCGACGCTCACAAAATGCTCCAGGCGCCCTACGGGACCGGGATCTTCCTGGCTCGCAAGGGCCTGATCCAGCATGTGGAGACCCACGAGGCGAGCTACGTTCCCGGTCACGACTACACCCTCTGCGGAAGTCGCTCGGGGGCGAACGCCGTCGCGGTGTGGATGATCCTGCGGACCTATGGCTCAGAGGGCGGGCGAACCTTCGTGCGCGGGCTCCTCGAGCGAACCGATCACCTCTGCCGCGGCCTAGACGCGCTCGGGCTAAGCTACTTTCGGGATCCGCACATGAACGTCGTCGCGATCGCTGCCGAGGGGTTCCCACGCGAGGTGGCCGAGCGCTTCAACCTCGTCCCCGACACCCACGAAGGGGCCCCGGCCTGGTGGAAGATCGTGGTCATGGACCACGTCGACTTGCCCCTCCTGGATCGCTTCCTAGCGGCCCTCGCCTAGTCGGCGCGCTAAGGAACACCAATGCAAGAAGCCGCCCACCGCTAAGCGGAGGGCTTCTCTCGTCGCCGAACGCTCGCGCTCGGGCTACTCGCCGTGCTGGCGGTTCGACTCCATAATGAAGTTCAGGATCATGTTCTGAAGGACGAAGGTGTTCTCCGACGACCCCTGCTGCTTGCCGAAGTGGCTCATGACGTGGAGCACGCGGCCGCCGGGCTGAAGTTCACGCCAGTGGCTCTTGCCGCGCGACTTGCCGGTCACGTTGCCGCCGCCCGTGACGGGGCCCCGGCGCTTGGCGGCCTTCCGCTTGGCGAGGGCTGCTGGCTTGCCCTTGCCGGCCCGGAACGAGACCGCAACGGCGTCCTTGGGATCCTTGGCATCGCCACTCATGGCCTTGCCGAGGTCCTCGCTCCGCATGAGCACGTCGACGTCCCTGCTGAGGACCTTCAGCGAGGGGCTCTCGTCGTCGATCTTCCAGCTGTGGCTGGGGGGCTGGGTCGGGTCGATCGGGAGATCGCGGACGCTGGTCCCGCCCTCGTCCTTGGTCTTGCGGGCAGGCGGGCGGGGCTTGGTGAACACGCCGCGCAGGATCGGGCGCGAGGTCATGCCCTTGCCGGGCATGATCTTGACTTCCATGGCGGTCGCCTTGGCGGTGGACGTCTTGCCGTTGGCGTCGGTGCTGGAGTCCGAGGTGACCATTTTCGGCCAAGCGACTTCAATGATCTCGACCAGACCCCAGTCCTCGGTGAACAGGTATCCGCCGGCCTCGACCCACCGCTTGATCTTGTCGACGTTCTCCTTCTTCATGCGAAAGCTGACGTTGTCGTGCTTGCCGCACTCCGACGGGCAGGTGTAGAGCCGGTTGTTCTTGGCCCCGAGGCTGGCGCCCTTGGCCTGCTTCTCCGCCATGATCCTGGAGCAGTCCGGACACACGCACTGGGTCTGAATGTTGTTGCAGTTGACCAGGATCGTCCAAGCGTCCTTGAGGTATTTCTCGGGGTTCTTCTCGAAGTCGGCCTTGAGCACGATCTTGTGGGGGATCTCCATTCGCTCGAGGATCTGCTCCATGTGGTCGTAGTCGTAGCTCTTGCCCTGCACGACCTTCTTGGGGTAGTCCTTGGGGAGGACCGAGCTGATCACAATGATCCGGTTCGGGCCCTTCTGGAGCGAGGTCAGACCCTCCTTGCGGTCGCGGTTCATGGTCGAGGAGAGCCCGCCGCCGCCGTGCCCGCCGCCGCCGCCCATGTCAAGCTCGCCGTCTTCGCCTTCGCTGCCCTTGGGCTTCCAGGTGTTCTTCTTGACGTCCCACCAGTCGAGCCAGTTGTCCGCGACGTCGCCCAGGTTCTCGCCGGTGATCGTGGCCAGCGCGGACATCAACCGGCGCCGGAGATCAGGGTCGCCCTTGTTACCCTCGGCCTTGAGCTGCTTCATGAGCGCGTTGACGCTCGGGATCGTATGGATCTGAGCGAGCTGGTCGGCCGCCATGAGCTGGAGGTCGTAGGCCTTCTTCTCGGCCAGGATCTTGGAGAGCGTCTCGATCGCGTGCGGTGAAGAGTTGTTCTCGAGCCCGAACAGGAGGTCGCGGGCGAAGGGGGCCTTCTTCTTCTTGAGAATGAAGTCGCCAAGGGACCTAAGCGCTCCGCTGTCGCGGAAGCCGGCCCCGCCGCTGACCAGTTGCCAGTAGATCGACATTGAGCCCTTGCCGAAGGTCTTCTGCACGTTGTTCAAGACCGGCTTGAGCGCGTCGGCGCCGCCGTGTTCGATCAAGGCGGTCAGCGCGGCTTGGACCCTGCCGGGGTCCTGCGAAGCCACGGCCGAGTCGAGTTTCTTGCCAAGCTTCTTCGCGTCAGGCGCGGCGCCAGCGATCAAAGTGATCCCAAGCAACGCGGCGGGGAGGCCAATGGCCAGCGAGCGTTTGAGCGACATAGCTCCTCCGGGTGGTGCTGCGGATCCATCGATAGACCCACCCACTAGGAGACTCGCCATCGGGGGTCTCCGTCAAGAAGCGCTCAGTCATCGTTTTGTGGGAGTTCTGCGGGCTCCGGGGGGCCATGACGCGCTGCGTGCCCGCTCAGAGGCTCGGATTGGGACCTGTTTGCCCCGAGCCAGCCCCTACAATCCC
>JAESQQ010000437.1 GCA_016765095.1 Planctomycetota bacterium
GGACGCGCCCACGATCCGCCCCACGCGTGACTTGGCGAGCGCTGCCTCACCCGCCAACGCTGCCACACCTGCCAAGAGGGACCCCGCCGAAGACGCGCCGACCCTAGCCCCTCAGAGCGCGATCGGCTCGCCTGTCGGGGGCGCCGCCGCGGCCAACCTGAGCGCGCGTGAGATGCGCCAGGCGGGCGGTGGTTTCGGCTACGAGCCGCCAGAGGCCCTCGTGCCTCGTCTCTCCCGGCCCGGCCTTCCCTCCACCAGCGCCGCGGAGACGGTCGTAGGAGAAGACGCTGGCGAAGAGACGATCGACGAGCCTCCTCCAACGCCGCAGGGGGGAGACGGGCAGCCCACCGGCCGACGGCTCGGCTCAGCCGCGTCCCCAAACGACGAGGAGTCCGCCGGAGACGACGCCGACGACGACCGGTTCGCTCCTCCGGCCGAGCACTTGGAGGAGCACGGGCGACCCGACGATCAGGACGTCGTCATTCCGCCCCTCCGGGAGGACCTGGTGCGGGTTCTCAAGCTCCCGCTGACCAAGAGCGGGATCGGAATGCTCTGCGTGGGCACGGTCATGATGTCCATGTTCAGCGTCCTGCCGATCACGCCCTGGACGCTGATTCCAGCGTTGCTCA
Source organism: Planctomycetota bacterium (assembly GCA_016765095.1). Taxonomy (GTDB): domain Bacteria; phylum Planctomycetota; class J058; order J058; family J058; genus NORP233. Next base: position 630 of record JAESQQ010000437.1, read on the forward strand.
TGCTGTCCTACCCGCTGACGTTCCTGATCTCCTGCACACGCAACGGTTCTCTGGGTCGTGAGGTCCTGCCCGATTGGCCGGACTTCGACGTGGGGTTGATCGGGAACGGGTGGCGCACGCTCCAGGTCTACGTCGCTTGCGCGCTGCCCGGGATCGTGATCCTCCTTCCCCTCCTGTGCTTGGCCAGCGCGGTCGGCAAGGCGGACAAGGTTCCGACTGAACTGTTCTCGATCGGGACTGAAGCCCATAGCTCGCGCCGGGCCGAGGCCGATTGGCACGTCAAGAAGGGGACCGACGTGTTGGGGGTGAAGTTCCTCGAACCAGGGACCGACGCCGAGATCGAGATCGGCGCTGAGTGGACCGTGATCGGCTTCTTGAACCGGAGCAACGGCGACGACACCGGAACCACGGAGACGTTCACTGACATAGGCGCTGCGAGCGCCATGGGAATGGCCGGGGTCCCAGCGTTCCAGGTCCACGATCTCGATCGGGTCGGGCGCTCGTTCCGCGGGAAGGTCAAGGTCCTAGCCGCCTACGCCGACCCCGACGAGCGGATCATCCAGGGCCGCTTTGGCTGGCTTCGTCCACCCGAGGAGGAGGAGGAGGAAGAGGAAGACGAGGAAGACGAGCCCGACGTGGATCCCGAGTTTCAGCTCAACAGGAAGAACCCAGCCGTCCAGGACGCCCTCAACAAGGTCACCAAGAAGATGACCTTCAACAAGAACTACAGCGACGGGATCCAGGTCACGCGCAAGTTCGTCGGGGTCGAGATCGTCAAGACCGAGGGCTGGGCCTGGCCGGGACCCTTCGAGGGGATTCGCCCCTTGCCGGTGGTTTATGTCGTAGACGCGAGCGGCAAGATCGCAAAGGAATACGGGGCCGGCGTCGACGACGAGCAGCTCTACGGCGACCTCCAGAGCCTGATGGATGGAGGGGACGGGAACACGCCTGGGGACTCGCTCCCCACAGACATTAAGCCGTCAAAGGGTCTGATCTTCGCGCTCCTTAAGGGCAGGGGTCTCCCGATCCTCGGTCTGTTCGTGATCCCCTTTGTGCTCTTCGGCTTCTTCTACTGGCCTGCGGCTCAGCTGATCATGGTCTCGTTCGACTCGGGGAACATGGCCTTCAACTACCCCGCCACGATTCGGGCGATCCGGGTTGGGTTCAGGGACTATCTGTTCTTGGTCGGGATCATCTTCGGGCTGAGCGTGGCTGGCGGGGTCCTCTCGGGGATCATTCGAATGATCCTGTTCTTCGCCCATGACTTCATTCGGGCCGCGGTCGCCGGAGTCTTCTCGAGCGTGTTCGTGTTCTATAGCCAGATCGTGGGTGCCTACGCGATTGGTCGCTACTACCACGCAAACAAGGAGTCGATCGGCTGGTTCACGAAGTGAGCCGCGGCCACGCGATTTGGGGCGCCCACGCGATCTGGGGCGCGCTGGGGCTGGCTGCGCTCGCAGCCCTCGCGGCCTCGACCACGGCAGAGGAGCCGCGCCTCGAGGCTCCCGCGGTCGATCCTCGCCCGGAGCTGCGAGCGGTGGTCGAGCGGGCCCGCCAGGGCCTGGTTCGAGTCCGTCTGATCCGCGGCGAGCGCCGCGGAGACGCCGTTCGGCGCGAGCTCTTTCGACGCGTTCCTGATCGGAGGGCTGGGACGGGAATCCTCGTCACAAAGCGACGGATTCTGGTTCACGCCGCGCTGACAGCCTACGAGGATCCCGAGTTCAAGGTGACCGACGTCGCTGGCCGGACCCGGACGGCTCGCGTGATCGCTGAGTCGCGGGACTCCGAGCTGGCCCTCCTCGAGGCCTCGGGTGCGCTCAAGGGAAAACCCCTCGTCTGGCGCCGGACGCACCAGCTCCAGACGGGAGAGCTGGTTGTGGCTATGGGGGATCCCTTCGGGTTGGCCCGAGGAGGCGCACTCAGCGCGACCTTGGGCGTGGTCGAGGGGCGAACTCGACTCGACGCCCGCGAGAGCGGCTTCGCGGGCGAGGTGATCCTGACCAGCGCAGCGCTCAACCCTGGCAGCGAGGGCGGTGCCCTCCTTGACCTAGAGGGTCGCTTGGTCGGGCTCCTCGCCCCTCTGGCCCAGGATCGTCGCTTGGAGGCACGCTCGCGCTCGACCAAGAGCACCTCGGCGCTGACCGCTTACGCGCTCCCTGCGGAGGCTTGCCAGCGGACGCTCCTGGGTTGGCGCCGGCCGAAGCTGGGGTTTCAGGCTCGAGAAGTCGAGAGCCGAGTCACGATCGTTACGGTCCAGCTCAACTCGCCCGCCGCTCGGGCCGGGATCGAGCGCGGGGACGTCGTCCTAAAGGTCGGAGGGCGAGCGATCCGGAGCACGACGCAGCTCCGCTTGGCCCTGAGCGGGGCGGGTCCGTATGCGCTGGAGGTCAAGCGGGGTGGGCAGACCCTCAAGCTGGAGCTCGCGCCATGAGTCGGTTCCGGATTGCGCTTTGGCTCTCGATCCCCGCGGTGGCGTGCGCCTTTGTTCTGGCCCGGGGCCAGGACGCCCCCTCGAAGCCGGCGCCTCCACCGCCCGTCGCCGCGCTCTCTCTACCTGCAAAACGCTCTCATAGTTCTGCTACGCATGCCGCATTTACTCCGCCTCGTCAACCACGACGACCTTCCTCCGCGCCACCGCTCGCTTTTTTTCCTTCACCTATCA
>JAESQQ010000438.1 GCA_016765095.1 Planctomycetota bacterium
ACGCCGTGGATTCGAACCGACGCCACGAAGACCTCTCGCCCAAGGTCGAGCTCCCACCAGGGTGCGTCGGCTGCGCGCGTCGGCTGAGCCCAGAGGCGCCCCTCGCGAGGCACCGCCTCGCGCCACTCCCCGATCGACGATTGGCGCGTGGCCCGGGCCCAAGCGGCGTCCGTGACCGGCGCGGATGGTGTTCCTGGAAGCGCGCTGAGTCGGGCCCGGACGAAGAGCAGCCACGCCCCAGGGCTGGCTGGCTCCAGGAGCGCCTCTGGAGCGTCGAGATTCAAGACCGCGCTCGGGTCGTCACTGGCGTCGTCGGTGGAGCGACGCAGTCCGACCACGAGCGACCAATTCGAACGCCAACCGCAAGCGGGACGAAACGCGACCTCGAGCGGCCCCGAGAGCTCGAGCTTCGCCGGGGCCGGAGCCTCACTGCCCTTGGCGAGCTCGAACGAGAACGGCTTCCCTCCCAAGAACAAGGCCCGCCCGGCCAGAGCCCAAAACGTCTCCCGGTCGCTCGGAGTCCGCCCAATCAGTAGCGCGGGCGCCGAGGTCATTGGGCTTCGATTGGGACCCGACGGGTCTCCTCGAAGTAGACCCGACCAGCCACCGCCTGGCCCTCGAGGTGGTGATACGCCAAGTTCTCCGGCGAGAGCCGAAACTTGCTCGCTCGGAGCAAGAGCACGACCTCCCCCTTGGGAGGCGCCTGAAACTTGATCGTGTAGCTGCGTGACTCTCGCGGCCGAAGCCGGTTGTCCGAGAGCACCTTGAGCGGCTTCCACTGATAGACGCTCCCGATTCGCTCCTCCCGCTCAGCGAGCAGCGCGCCCTGCGCGTCGCGGACCTCTGCCCGGAGGAGGAGGTAGCGCTCGGGGTCCCCCGTAGGCACGGCGTGGCCGGCGTGTTCGTTGGTCGCGCTGAAGGTCAGCTCGGTCGAAGCCCCCGCCACGACCCCAGTCAAACTTCCGCTCCAGGTCAGCGCGACCCCGCTCGGATAGTGAGCCCGGACCGGTACCAGTCCCGCCTCGTCGCTCGGTCGCTTCGGAATCAGCGAGCCCCCAAACCAGTGGCGACGGGTCACCCGAGCAGGCTTGCCTGCTACCAGGGGACGCCAGACCTCCGGCATGTGGCAGCTCTGGCAGGTCCGCCCGCGATAGGGCCCCTCTGCAAGCTCACCCGCCGTGTTGAACGCGCAGCCGATCTCGGCGTCGGGGAAGTAGGCCTCCGCTTGGTGACAGATCGTGCAGGCGGTCGAGGTCAAGAGCTCGGGGGCTTTCCGGACCGCGTGCGCGGCGTTGGCCGCGCCGTAGGGACCCAGCACGACCCCGTCCTCGCCGACGTGGCAAGCCGCGCATGTGATCGCCTCGAGCTGCAAGAGCGGATCGTAGTTGGGGTTCTTGATCCTGCGCGGACGCCCGAGGTGCCCGTCCTCGAGCCCGACCACTAACTCCTCGAGCTGGTTCTCGAGAGGAGTATGGCAGTTGACGCAGATCCAGCCCGCATCTCGACCCGAGACCCCGTCGTTCTTGTGCAGCTCCGCCTGGAACTGTGCGTCGTCGAGCCACGCCCGAGCATGAGTCGAGACGCGCCACTCGGCGTAGATCTCGGTGTGACAGCCCCCGCAGGTCTCGGCCCGGAGATCGGGCAACCCCGCGGGGACCCTCGCATAGGGCCGGGGCCGGAGCATTTCGGGCTGGCTCGCGTAGAAGGCCCTCGCCTCGGCCAAGCCCGGGCCGCGCGATTGAAGCAAGAGCGCCACCGCGGCGATCCCGAGCAGCAGGATCCCAGCTCCAAGGGCGACCCTCAGGCGACGAGTCACCTGGCGCCCCTCCGCGAGGCTGAACTTCGCACGGGGCGGACCACTACCCGGCTGGAGCCCCGCCCAGCCCAATCGTCGACCCGGGACTTCCCTGGAGGGGATCTCCCTCAGCCATGCTCTCCGACTGCTTGAGCTGCTCGCGATCCGTCTCGAGGAAGATCGTGATCGCCTCCGCGATCACGCGCGCGATCTCGGTCGCCTTGGCGTCGTGCTCCTCGAACAAGCGCTGCGGGTGCCCGGTCTTGGGATTGAACTCACAGAGGAGGTCCTTGCGAACCTCGATCACGAGCGCGCTCGGGCGTAGCGGCGAGCGCTGGTAGTCCTCGAGGACAGTGCTCGCGGCTAAGAACGCTTTGACGTGGTCGTAGGCGAAGCGAGCCCGCCGAAAGCGCTCGGCCATCAAGGCTGGCACGCGGTGATAGCGGTGGAGGTAGCCGCGAAGGGCGTCGCTCTCTTGGAGTCGGAGGTTGGTGTTGAGGAGCATCGACCACACGGTGTCGTAGGCCGGATCGACCGCGGTCTCCGGGTTGTCGGTTAGGAACCGCTCCTTGAGGTAGAGGAAGAAGTACCAGACCTGAGTTCGGACTTCAATGCTCCCCTCGGGCAGGAGATAGGGGTGGTTGTGGCCGACCCGGAACCCTGCGCGCTCGAGGTTGAGCGACATCCGGTGCAGAAGGGTTCGGCTGCAGGTCGACTCAGCGAGCAGGTCAGGGAACATCGGATCAAAGATCCCATGCGCCATTTTGGAGTCCTCCTGATACGAGCGCGGGCGCGAGATCAGGCTGACGTCCGGTCGGCGAGTGCTGCTCGGGTTGAGCTCGTCGTAGGAATGGACCCCGATCTTGATCAGTTTCCCGACGAGCGCGCGCTCCAAGAGCGTCGAGACGCGGTCGTAGTACCCCTCGAGGAGCGCTGTCTTCTCCTCGTGGCTCAGGAGCGTATTGAAGGGCGGGTTGATCGCGAGCCGCTCGAGGTGGTCCGTGGAGCGCGGCGGCGTGCTCCCCGGGAAGCGGTTGAAGTCCAGCAGGACCCGCGCGAGGCGGATCCGGTGAAAGCCGCTGATCCCGAGCTCTTGAGCGATTCGGCTCGCGACCAAGCTCGCGCCCCAGTCGCGCTCTTCGACGAAGCGCTGCCGGAGGTGTTCGGGGTCGACCTTGGGGCGACCCTGATCGTCGAATCGGAACATGGCCGGGATCGAGACCCCGTCGTGCACGGTGTCCACCAGGATCTGATCGCGGAACGCCGGCGGGACTGGCCGTAGGGCACGCCCGGAGTCGACGGGCACGAACTCATAGGGGGGTTCACACGAGCGATCGAAGTCGAATGCGTCTCTCATGACAGCCCCTTAGCGCTGGTAGTAAGCCAGCGCCTCCTCCCACTTGCCCTGGAACTTAATGATCAGCTCGGCCAGCTCGCGAACCGCACCGCGTCCTCCACTCGCGCCGGCCACCCAGTGGCAGGCCCGGCGAACCTCGGGCTGAGCGTCGCGGGGGGCCGCGCCGAACCCAACCACCCCCAGGACGGGAATGTCGTTGAGGTCGTCGCCCATGTAGGCGATCTGCGACAGACTCAGCCCCTGCTCCTCGGCGAACGCACGCAGGCGAGGAACCTTCTGCTCGACCCCGAGCATCAGGTGCTCGATCCCCAAGTCGCGGGCTCGGGCCCGCACAGCGGGAGCGTCACGGCCCGAGAGGAGCGCGACTTCGACCCCCGCCCGCTGGAGGAGCTTGATCCCCATCCCGTCGCGGATCGAGAACTCGAGTTGGTCGTTCCCGTTCGGGCCGTAGTGAACTCGAGCCCCAGGCGTCAGCACGCCGTCGACGTCGAGGATCAGCATCCGGACGGACTTCAGCGCGGCCAACTCGGTCACCGTGACGCCATAGCGTTGAGGAGACGAGGCGACGCCCTTCCAGGGCGGCGGAGCCGGCCCGCTCAGGAAGGATCGGAGGAGCTCCCCGACTCGCGTCGGGTCCTCCATGTGAATGTGGTGCCCTCCGGGGAACTCCTCGACGGTCATGTCGCGGACTTGATCGATCCGGATCCCGATCCCACGCGGGTCGAAGGGGTAGCCCTCGCGCCCCCGGATCAGCAACGTCGGACACGCGATCCGTTCAAGGAACGCCGTCACGTGCTCCTCGGTGATCCGCATCGGCGAGAACCCTCGCAAGCGCGGGTCGGTTCGCCACGTCACGCCGCCCCCCTCAGCGTCCCGAGTGCCGCGCGTCACGATCAACTTCGCAGCGTCGTGGGGGAGGGCTGGATTGACCTGCAGCAGCCGCTCGACGGCGGCCTCCAAAGTGGCGTGAGAGCGCGGACCACGCTTCTCGCGGGAAGCCCGCCGCTTGATCGCGATCGCGAGCCGCTCGGGCGCGTCGCCGTGAGCACAAGCCAAAGGCCCGAGTCCCTCGATCAAGGCCAAGCGCCGGATCCGCCCGGGGATTGTCCCCGCCAGGAGGCTCGTGATCCCAGCCCCCATGCTGTGCCCCAGGAGCGAAAACTGCTCCCACCCGAGCGCGTCGGCGGCTGCTGCGACGTCGACGACCCAGACCACGAAGTGGTAGGGCGTGCCGGGAGGCCGGTGGTCGCTGTGTCCATGGCCGGGGAGATCGATCGCGACCAGTCGAAACCCTCCCAGGTGCGCTGCTATGGGCTCGAAGGAGGCTGCGTTGTCGAGCCACCCGTGTACGGCGAGCACGGGGGTCCCGTCCTCAGGGCCCCAGGCCAAAGCCTGGAGCGTCAGCCCGGGGATCTCCAAAGTCAGGGGGGTCGGGGAGTTCACGGGACGGATTGTAGGAGGTTCTGCCGGGCGCTAGTGGCTCGGTGTTTTCTTGAGGGCTGACACCCCTAGGCGCTCAAGCGATCAAGCAGCCAATCGTAGGCCTCGGCGACTCGCTGCCAGGCCAGCACGTCAAGCTGGGTCTCGCAGCGTTGCCCGCCGGGGCTCATCGGATAGCCCGGCGGAGAGTTCTCGCGAGTCGCGGGCTCAGTCATTTGGACCCAGCCCCCAATCGCACCGACTCGGGTTCCTGTTTGGGGACAGCGCCCGAGCGCGAAGTAGGCCAGCATGTCCCCGGCTTCGAGATCGCTGATCACCATCGCGATCTTGCCGGGAACCTCCCCCACCATAAAGCGATCGGTTGAGCGGACGGATCGGACGACGCCGACGTGTTGATACTCCATGAGTGCTCCTTCATTTGGCTGAGCTGAGCCACCTAGGCGCACGCGGTGGACCACGCGGGCCGGCGTGGCCCACCCGCGCCAAGATCAACAGCTGCAAGGGCTCGAGCCGAGCTTTGCTTCTCCTGGCCTTCGTTTCGTCGCACCAGTCGCTGGGCAAAATTTTCCCCTCAGAGTTCAAGTGCGTCTCAAGCCATACGCACTCGGCTTCGGATCACTGCCCCACGCCGAAAGACCCGCCACGCGAAGACGGCGAAGAATGCCGATCCCGAGCCGAACCCAAGGACGAGGACGAGGCCGAGGCCGAGGCCGAGGCCGATCCCGGCCACGGGCCAAGGCAGCAGCGCTCCGCCTGCTGCAAATCCTGAGAGCAGGGTCAGGCTGCAGGCCAGGCGACGGGCGTCGCGAACCGAGGCCTCGGGGTCTGTGGGCCACGGATACCCTGGATGGCGGAGAGCCACGAACTCCTCGAGCTCGCTCTCTGTCACTTCACCCCGCCTCAGGCGCCGGCGCAGGAGGTCCGCTCCTGCCTCAAGCTCGCCTCCTGCGTAGCGCCGCTCCAGCCGGCGGAGGTCTGCGTCGGAGGACACTCCTAGAACGCGACGCGGTCGTCGTTCCAGAGCGCGATCTCGATTCCGTAGCCAGTCGGGTCCACGACATACCAGCTCGTGCTGTTCGGATACTCGATCGCAGCTCCGCCCCAGGTCAACGCGACCTGCTCCCGCTCGACGGTCGCCAGGAAGGCGGCGCGGTCGGTGATCCGCAGTGCGAAGTGATTGATCCCGTGAATGCCGCGCTCGCGACGCTCGACGTTGGAGACGAACTTCCAGTCGGAGTGTTCGTAGCAGCAGAGCATGGCCTCGCCCGAGCGGAGGATCGCCATCGGCGTCCCGTCGTCGCAGATCGCACGCTCGACGACCTCAAACCCAAACACGCGGGCGTACCAGTCGATCGTCTCAGCGAGGTTGCTGACGCTGAGGTTCATGTGGTCGAGGTGGCGGAGGCCGAGGCCGAGGTCAGAAGCGGCAGGGGCGGGGCATTGAGTGGCGGTGGACTGAGTCATGGTGTGTCTCCTACGGGTGGTTTCCTGGGTGCAAAGAGACAATCGCAGGCATTGCCAGCCTGTCGACTTGTTTGTCCTCTCAGTAGCAGAAGGACGATTCGCGGACTGGGTTGTGTCCTGCGAAGCCGCCCCCTACGGTGGCTCGTCCTGCCCGAGAGGTCTCCAATGGAGCTCCAAGCCGTGAAATTCATGCTCTACGCCCAGGACATGGGGCGCGGCGTCGCGTTCTATCGGGACGTGCTCGGGCTCGAGGTTGCGCTCGAGACGCCACACTGGAGCGAACTCAAGCACGGCGACGCTGTGATCGCCCTCCACGGCGGCGGAACCGGCGAGCGGACCAAGACGGGTCTCTCGTTCCAAGTCGCAGACATAGACACGGCCTGCGCCGAGCTCGCCGCAGGCGGCGGCGTGATCGTGGCGGCCCCCGAGTCCCGC
>JAESQQ010000439.1 GCA_016765095.1 Planctomycetota bacterium
CACAATTCGCTTTCTTTACAAGCTTTTGCTTCATGATTGGCAATTCATAAAAACAGTTTTTTATTACGATGCAGTGATGCGCTCTCATGCGCGACTGACCTATACCAAGGTTGCCTCTATGGTGGTGGATGGCGATGCTGGGTTGCGCCACGATTACAATTACGTGGTTGCTCCTGTTGATAGCGAATTCAGGGCGCCCCCGCAAACGTCCTCTTCGCAGGCCTGGCGGGCTGCTTCCTCGTCGCGTTGGTCATCGTGTTGGGGACCGTGGTCGCGGTCCTCTCCCTCCCGACCCTCCGTGAGGGAAACAACCGGAGCATCGAGCGCGAAGCGATCAAGGCCCTGCGCACGATCGAGAAGGCCCAGCGGACCTTTCGGAAGAACGACTCCGAAGGAGACGGGATCGAGGACTTCGGAACCCTGGCCGAGCTCGGGCGAGCCGGCCTGATCGGACCCGACCTCGCGAGCGGCGTCCTCCGCGGGTTCCGAATCGAAGTCCTCCCGGCCCAGGCGGACGCGACGACCCTCTGGACGGGGGTCGCCAACCGAACCGAAATGCACTCCGGACGCAGCTTCGTGATCAACCAACGCGGGGTGATCCACTACGCCTGGGGCGAGACGATATCGATCGACGCGCACCACGGCGTGCTCCCCCCCGGCGTGAATCGCATGGAGCGCCGCGCCGAAGAGCGCTTCTAAACCGGAGGCCACGATTCTGAGAGGTCGCCTGCGAGTGGGGTCTCGCGACTCCCATTCGCATCGGAAGGCGACCCCGGTCAGAATCGTGCTCCGCTTTACTAGAGATTCAATTGACTAGGAAACGGAATTCGTGATTCGGTCCGTAGGCAGAACGTGTCGGTTTTGCGCAACCACTCAGACTCGTGAATTTCCGTTTACAGCGCCTGGGTTCAGGCGTTGCCCCCTTCTGACGCAACGAGGATTGGTATGGACTACGACGTCGTCGTGATCGGCTGCGGGAGCGCAGGCTCACGGGCCGCAGCTGCAGCCCAAGACGCGGGAGCCCGCGTATTGGCTCTCGACGGCGCGGAGGAGCTCGGCGGACTCTGCATTTTGCGCGGCTGCATGCCGACCAAGACTCTCCTCGAGACCGCCCACCGGCTCCACGACATTCGCGACGCCGAGCGGTTTGGGATTCAAGTCGGCTCCGTCGAGCTCGACTTCGGGGCTCACATGGACCGCATGCGCCAACTCGTGGCGCGCTTCAAGCGAGCCAAGGTCGGCTCGATCGAGCGAGCCGACTACGAGCTAAGACGCGCGTCCGCTCGGTTCCTAGACCCGCACACACTCGAGATCGAAGGCGAGCGAGTCACGACCAAGGCCGTCGTCCTCGCGACGGGCTCCGTCGTGCGCCCCTTCGGGTTCGAGTGCCCCCCCGGAGTGCTCTTGGACAGCGACGACATGTTCAAGCTGACCGCGGCCCCTGGCCGGGCGCTGGTCCGGGGCTCGGGCGCGGTCGGCCTCGAGTTCGCGCAGTGGCTGGCTCGCGTCGGGACCAAGGTCGTGCTCTCTGCCCGCGGCCGACTCTTCCACCGTCGCGATCTCGAACTCGGCGCCGAACTCGAGGCTGCGCTGGCTGAGGAAATGACGGTCCGAACGCAGAGCACGATCCTCGCCGTGCGCCCACTCGAGGCCGGCGGAGTCGAAGTCGACCTAAAGCTCGCAGACGGAAGCACGGAGACCCACGCCGTCGACGTGATCCTCAACGCCACCGGTCGAGTCCCCAATATCGAGCCGCTCAACATTGGCGCGGCCAACCTCTCGCCCGAGGACCTTCGCGTGGGCGGCGACATGCGGACGCCCGTGGGGCACGTGTTCGTTGCTGGCGACACGACGGGGCAGCGCCAGATCCTCCACGAGGCCAATCTCGAGGGCCGAATCGCGGGACGAAACGCGGCCGCCGTCGCGCTCGGGCGGGACGTGACCACGACCTACGACACCACGACCCCCCAAGTCGAGGTCGTGTTCAGCGACCCGCCGGTGGCGTTCCTCGGCCAAACCCCCCAAGAGCTCGAGGCCGCGGGGATCCCCCACCGCGTCGCGCTCAAGCGCTTCCCTGAGCAAGGCCGAGGGATTGTGGTCGGAGCTCGCCACGGCTTTGTGCGCCTCGTGGCTGGTGAAGCGGGGGAGCTGCTCGGCTGCCAAATGATCGGACCCCGAGCCGACGACTTGATCCACGTCCCAACCGCGGTCGTTCGCTGCGGGGGCGGGATCGCGGAGATGGCCAAGATCCCCTGGTATCACCCGACCCTGGCCGAGGCCTTCATTGAAGTCGCTCGGGATCTCGACCGGGCTTAGAGGGGTTCTCCTCGCAGCTGAGCTCCCTTTAGGCCGAGCGAGGCCCGGCCGAGGCCCCCCGCTCGCTATACTCCGACGAGACCGGGACGTCCCCGGCAGGAGCCTTCATGTTCGCCATGCTTCACGTGACCGAAGGGCTGGACACGGGCCGCCTCTTCGAGCTGGGTGCGGAGGCGATCACCCTCGGCCGAAACGCCGAGAACACGATCGTGCTCAACGACACCGCCGTGAGCGGTGTGCACACCAAGATCATGCGGGACGAGGCGGGTCAGTTCACGATCCACGACATGCAATCGACCAACGGCACGTTCCTCAACGGCCGTGAGCACGGCGCCTCGGACCTCCGCCACGGGGACACGATTCGGATCGGTTCCACGACCTTCGTCTTCGAGCTCCGCCAAGAGGCGCGGCGAATCGACGGCGCTGGGCAGGACGAGGCAGCCGTCCAGGTCGAAAAGGAAAAGGGCGGAGGCCCGCGGATCGTTCTCCCTGAGGTGGACGCCTCGGCCCTGACCATGGGCGACCTCGTTCGCCGATATCAGCTGGGACTCCTCCTCGACAGCCTTGACCGAGCCCTGAGCGTCGCAGAGGGAACTCAGGAGGTCCTGAGCTGCGCCCTCGAAGCTGCCCTGGCTGCGACCGAGTCCCGCCAGGGGGTCGTGCTCTCGATCGACGCAAAGTCTGGCGAGCTGCACCCGAGCGTCAGCCGGGACCTCGGGCAACTGGACGGGCAACTGGACGGGCAGGCGGCGAGCCGCCCGGTCTCCTTCTCCAAGTCCCTCGCGTTCGACGTCGCTGCTGGCTGCGGAACCCACGTCGGCCCAATCAAAGTCGACGAGGTCCCGATCGCCGAGGGGGAGACGCGTGCCGAGGGCCCGATCGTGCTGGCGTGCATGATCCCAACCACGAGCACGACGGTCGGAGTGATCTACCTCCACTCGTCGACGGGCTTCCCCCACGACGCTGTCGAGTCGGTCGAGGCGATCGGCCGTCGAGTCGGGAGCGCGCTCTCAGCCAGCCGCTGGCAAGTCGACTTCGAGCTCCTGTTCAGCTCGACGATCGACGCGATCATGAACACGATTCAAGCCAAGGACGTCTACACGCGTGGCCACTCGGAGCGCGTTCGCCACTACTCCAAGCTCCTCGCCAAGGAGCTCGGCCTGACCGGCCAAGAGCTCTATCGAGTCACGCTCGGGGCCGCGCTGCACGACATTGGCAAGATCGGCATGCCCGACAGCGTCCTCAAGTTCAACAAGGAAGCCCGCCTGACCGAGGAACAAATGGTTGAGGTTCGCAAGCACCCCAGCCACGGCGCGCGAATTCTGGGCGACATTACGTTCCTCCAGGACGTTATCCCTGCGGCCGAACTCCACCACGAAGACTGGGACGGCGGCGGCTACCCACACGGACTGAGCGGCGAGGACATTCCTTTGATCGCGCGAATCGTGGCGGTCGCCGACACCTACGACGCGATCACGACCGACCGCCCGTATCAAAAGGGAAAGTCCTACGAAGAGGGCCACGAGATCCTGCGCAAGATCTCAGGCAAGCGCCTCGAGCCGTCGCTCGTCGAGCACTTCATTGCCGGCTGGCATCGCCACCGCAAGGCCCCGGCTCGGACCTACGACGCGACCCACAAAGTCAGCGAAGAAGACGTCGCCGCCGCCCGTTCGGCAGCCGCCGAGGTGGGGAGTGAGCCAGGGCTCGAAACACAAGCCACCCCGCCGGTCTCGCCCGACATTGACGACGCCCTCGAGCAGATCATTCAGATCGGCTAGGTGTTTCGTCTCCTTGTTCGCATTGCACGACGCACGCCGAGGGCTGATTCGGCCAAGACGACGGTGGAAGCACGTCCAACCCGAACAGATTCTGAGTTACCGGGAAAGCAGGTCTCTCTCGAGCCCTTGTGGAACTGCATCTTGAGACCAGTTTCGGCGGCTCGAGGGAGGAGGAGGCCGAGCAAGTCGCCGAAGGGACCCCACGGATACGGGATACGGATCCGACGTTCGTAGGCGACCAAGTCACTAGGATCGACGTGCCCTTGCCATAGGGGGAGGGCGCAGGACTAAGATCGGCGTGTGCCCTTGCCATGGGGGAGGGCACAGAGAGGAGAAGGGGCATGCTCATTTTCGGAACGACGACATACGGCGCGACGGACGCAATCGAAGGAGTTGGAAAGGTCGTGACCCGTTTCGCGCATCTCTACTACTTACCCCTGATTCCGCTGGGCAGTTACTTCCTGACCAAGCACCCTGACCTCTTCCGCAACAACCCCGAGGGCGTGCGGATTCGCTTCTCATGGAAGTCCCTCGTCCTAGCCTACGCCCGCGCTCTCCTGGGTGCGCCTGCGATTGCAGCCGTCCTGAGCTGCTTCGTCCTGTTCGGCCTGGGGAAGACAACCAACGCGCTGGCCTGTCTTGGGGCCAGCGTCGGGTTAGGCCTCCTCGCAGGCGTGACCTATCTCTCCTACTTCCGGGCGGCCAGCTCCGAGCGTGCGAAAGCTCTCCTTGAAGAGATCGGAATACCTCCGCGACAGCTAGCAGAACTCCTGGAGGGGTCGCCAGCGTGGTGGGAGGGTGACGGTGACCTCTCCTAGGAGGCCTCTGCTACATGCTCGCCCCTGCAGCCGGGGGCCAGGCAGAGCTCGGTTGCGAGCTGGGGGTAGTGGGGCGGCGCTGGGCGCTCTCCCCGCCTTCAGGCGTTATCGACGTCGCGCCCGCCTAGGTAGCTAAGCTAGAGCGCGCAACCGCTTGCCGTAGCGCCGGCCTCCAGGGGACCGGCGTTTTTGCGTTTGGGAGACCCATGGATACACGAGTTACGGCGCAACTGCTCCGGCAGGGCTTCCGCAGGGTCGGTGCTCCGCTCCACGTCGAGGACTACTACGGGCGCGGGATCGGCTCGGCCGCGAGCGCGGCCGTCGCGAGCGGAGGCCGGCATTCAGATCGGCTGCGGGGCTCGTCACGGGCGCGTTCCCGTCAGACGGCGTGAGGGCCCCCACAGCCCGTATCAGTCTCGCGCGAGGAAGATCACGTCTTCGATCTCTTGACCGTCGTTGATCAGCTCGTTGATCCAGCTGACGTGTTCGCGGTGAGTCTGCGCGAAGCACGCGCCGAGGGTCGCGGCGTAGTCGTCATTATCGCCTGCTGACCACACAGCGAGAACGCCCTCCGGGGCGAGGTGGGCCTTGATCGTGGCCTGAGCCGCAGCCGTGTAGAAGGGCGCGCTCGTCGGGCCGAGGTGCTCGGTCGGGGTGTGGTCGACGTCGATCAAGATCAAGTCCCAGGGAGCCGCGCCCTCCGCCGGCGCCGCAAGGAGTTCGGCGTAGACGTCCCCTTCGGCGAGCTCGACGCGTGAATCGCTCGAGAGCTGCTCCGCGAGGGGGACCTTCCCCTCGCTGATCCAGCCGATCACCGCCGGGAGGTGCTCGACGACGCGAACCACCGCGACCCTGTCGCTCCCAAGCGCCGCGGCCGCCGTGTACCCAAGGCCGAGCCCGCCGACCAAGACCCGCAGCCCGCTGTCCTCGCCCCCGCGCCAGGCGAGCGCACGCTCGCTAAGCGCGACCTCGGAGTCGGTGTTGAGGCTGCTCATGAGGAGTTCGCTGTCGAGGGTGACCTCGGTCACGATCGTGCCGGGACGCGAGAGCAGCTCGCGGCGGCGGAGGTAAAGCACTCCAAGAGGGGTGTCCACCGAATCGAGGATCTCAAACACGGGCTTCTTCATGGGCTCATGCTAGAGCGCGGCCTCCGAGAAGACGCGCCTCGTGACGGTGGTTTTCGAATGCCCCCTCTCGGGGAGCCGTCGCAACGCCGATCCGTCAGATCGAGCAGCACGCGGGCACGGCACGAGCACGAGCACGAGAGGCTGTCGCGAAACCGGCAGTCGCGGCGCGAAGCCGACCTAACGCGACCCGACTCCGGCGCACGCGCAAGCAACGAACCGCCTTCGGACAAGCTCGCCCTGCTGTAGCGCATCGCCTAATCGCGCCACCCGAACTCGCCAAACGCC
>JAESQQ010000440.1 GCA_016765095.1 Planctomycetota bacterium
CGGCTACCGGCCGCCCTATTGGACGAACTTCAGCGGGACTCCGCTCAAGGAGATCCTTAAGCGAGTTCAACCGAGCGCGATCAAGGCGGTCAGTATTCCTGTCCCGGGCGGACGCCGTCGACGCGTCCGGCTCCCGATCAACACCGGCTCCCGCGTCGCCAAGGGGAGCTACCGCCCCGATCCTCTGACCGGTCACCGCGCCGGGGCGCGGATCTGCCCGACCTTCCTGGTCCGGCTCGACGACGGGAACATTGCCTTCCGCAACGGAGTCGTGGTCAGCAACACCGCGGCCGAAATGGGAGCCGGCGATTACGTCACGATCACCGACGACACGAACGCCCGCGAAGAGCAGCACGTCGCTCACACAGCGTTCGCGGTTCGGGTTCCGGGCAACCTCCAGCAGGCCGCGTTGGCGCTCGGGCTCGTGCTCCCGACCGGAGACCTGGCAGCGGGCTGGCTGGTGGCCTTCGACGCCTACGTCTCGCGCCCCTTCACGGGTGCCAGCAACTCGCGCCTCCTCCGCTGGCCGGTCGGCAACCTCCACCGGCGTCCGAACCTGGTCTTTGGACGGGCCCGCGACCCGAGCGGGCCGAGCGACACCGTGGCTGACGCGCCCGGCACGCTGGCCGGGCGAATCGACGACTTCGTGGTCGAGCAGCTCGTTGAGCGCGACAGGGGTGCCGCCCCGACCCTTCTCACGACGCGCTCCAACTCAATGAGCGCAGGGTCGGCCGCCATGACGCTCTCCGGCAACTACCGAAACTGGCGTAAGGGTCGGCTCTACAAGAGCGACGGCGAGGTCCTGGCCGTGGTCGCCGCGACTCGGAACGGATCCGGCGCCGACGTCACCTTCCAGCGCGGCGTGCTGACGACGGTCGCGGCGCCGATCTCGCGCGAGACCGCGCTCTGGCGCCTGACCTGGCCGCCCCACGCGATCGCGTCGGGGGGCTTTGGCGGCTCGCGCAACAACTTGATCTCCGTGCGCCAAGTCGACCCGCTCAGCCGGTTCCGCCCCGAGAACTTCGGCGGCGGCTACTTGCGCGTCGAACCGGCCACCCCCGCACAGCCGGTCGCGGTCCACGCCTACCTCCGCCTCCGCGGGGGTCGCAATCCCTACTTCGATCGCCCGATTGATCGCTGGGGCCGAGGGACGTTCTCTGGCGCCTTCCGCACGGCGGACACCGCCCCGGGCGGAAACGCGCTCGTGACCGATCTCCCCTTCCGTCACCACGACCGGTATCGACCGCGCACGAGCTCCGTCCAAGGGCTGTTCCTCCAAGTCTCCAAGGAGATCCCGGGCGGGTTCGTCGAGCGCATCAGTTGGGACGCGACCCGACCGACCAACTACGCGCAGGTCAAGGTCGCGGTCCGAATCGACGGGGTCCCCAACTGGGACGCCCCCCCCGTGGCCCGTAACGAGACCCGCCTCCCCGGTCGGCTCTACCTGTTCGACGACCCCGGCGCCGACAATCGGATCCGTCTCCCCGCGACGCGGGTCGAGGTTCGGATCTACCTGACCTTCGCGCCGCGAGCCTTCGAGGAGGACGGCTGGAAGAACGGCGCCGTCCTGGGAGGACTCCGCGTCCACTATCGCCAAGCGACCCGCTCGCTCCGGCGAGAGGAGCGAACGGATTGATCTCCGTCCTCAGACTCAGGGGGCGCCCCAAGGGCAAGGCGTTCACGCTCATCGAAGTCCTCGTCAGCATGAGCATTCTCATTGTGCTGGGATTGGCGCTGATGCTGATCTTGCGCGGCGGCCTCGCGACGTGGCGTCGGAGCGAAGCCAAGCGTGAGTCCTACGACCGGGCTCAGGCCGTGTTGCTCCAACTCCGCGACGACTTCACCAACGCCCTAGCCCCCGTCGAGTCCCCCCTCCGGGGCCTCGGCGAAACCGAGGCTCGAATGGTCTGTGAGAACGACCCCGAGACGGGCCGGACGCGGCTGTTCTTGGTCCGCTCCCTCAAGGCCGAAGCCGAGCACCCGATCACGGGCCACGCCGGCTCGACGATCGCGGGCGACGCGACCCTCGACCAACGCAATGACTTGATGGAGGCCCGCCAGTCACGCCTCCGCGCAACCGGCGGAGCCATGGAGGTCGCCTGGGTCTTGGGCCCCGACGGCGTCCTCTACCGCGGGATTCGCTCCCCGATCGGTCCACCCCAGAGTCTGTTCGACCCGGGCGCCTTCGAGTTGGCGCCGCTCCTGCCGGCCAACCCGCCCCCCACAGCCGAGGCGGCCTCAGCGCCTGCCCCCGTCGACGCGAGCACGACTGCGCTCTTGCGGCCCTTCGCGCTCGAGGTGATCCACTTCGAGTGTCTGTTCTGGAGCCAGTTCACCCACACCTGGAGCACCAAGTCTCCCGCCCTCCGCGACCCACGCGGAGACGAGGTCTCTGGCCCGCTCGAATACTGGGACTCGACCCGAGCCTTGCTCTCCTTCCAGGGAGCCAGTCGGCGTGAGTACCACACCTTCAAGTCTCCGGGGTCCCTTGACGACGCTCGGGACGACGTGTTCCCCGCTTCGGTCCAAGTGACCCTGATCCTGCGCGAGCCGGACGCGGCCTTGACGACGACTTTCCTCGCCGTGGACCTCGGCGCGGGCGACCGGGAGTTGATCGTCGAGGACGGGACGCGGCTCCCCGACAAGGGGCACGTGTTCGTCGACTCGGAGTGGCTCCGCTACGACAGCAAGAGCAAGAACACGCTCCACCTGACCCACCGCGCCGCTCGCAACACACTCAAGGCCGACCATAAGATCGCGGCCGCGGTCACGGCGGGCAAGGCGTTCACCGTGGCCTTCGACGTCCCCGCCTGGCGCGAGGACTGGAGCGAGCGACGCCGATGAGACACTCGCGCAGGTTCTCGCTCTTAGAAGTGATCGTGGCCTTGGGAGTCCTCGCGATCGGGGCCACCGCAGCCTTTGGGCTCCTGGTCGCTGCGGCCTCGGCCGGTCGCCGAGCCGAGCACCAAGTCAACGCCTCGCTCCTGGCGGAGAGCGAGTTGAACGCGGTCCGGCTCGACCCCACGATCCCGCTCACGGACTACCCGCTCGCGAGCGAAGCGGAGGCCGTCGTGGGCGAGGACGCTCCTCCCGGAGCACACCTCCGGGGCACCCAGCAAGACGGACTCGAGACGCGCTACCTCGTTCGCGACGGAGCCTGGTCGCGCTACCCGGGCTACCGCTACGACATTGCGATCACGCCCCTTCAGAGCCCCGAGCCGAACAAGCCCTGGGAGTTCCTCGTCGAGTTGGAGGTCCGCTGGGCGTCCAAGGGCCGCCGCCGCTCGGCCCGCTACTCAACGGTCCGCGTGCTTTCGCTGACGCACGTCCCGCGGGATTAGTCCTGCCCATCACAAGTGGCGGTAGGCCCCACTGCTTTCGTAGGGGAGGGGTTTACAGCGCCTGACGTAACAACGGACAAGTGCGTGAGAGGCGTCGGGAAGGCTCCTGAGAGGCCTGGTCGGCGCGGCCTCGGGGCGGGCGGGGGTAAAC
>JAESQQ010000441.1 GCA_016765095.1 Planctomycetota bacterium
CGGGCGGGGGTAAACCCCGCCCCTACATTCACCCGTACCGGAACTTCTGGCGGGCTGCACTAGGCACTAGGCGCCCTTGAAGACCGGGGCGCGCTTCTCACGATTGGCTGCGATCCCCTCCTTGGCGTCCGCGCTCATGAACAAGCGCTGCTGGAGCTCCCGCTCGAGGCTCAGCGCCTCAGCAAGCGGCAGCTCGGCTCCGGTCTGAACAGCCCGCTTGATCATGCCGACCGCGAGGCTCGCGCCGGCAGGCGGCACGAACTGAGCCACGTGCTCGCGCACGAGCGCTTGGAAGCCCGCGGCGTCGTCCGCCTCGAACACCGCCGAGAGCAACCCTTCGGCGTGCGCGCTGGCCGGCGTCAAGAGCTCGCCCGTGACCATGAGCTCGAGAGCCCGAGCGCGGCCGAGCTGGCGAATCAAACGCTGGGTCCCGCCCGTGCCGGGCAGCACCCCGAGCTTGACCTCGGGCAGACCGATCTTGAAGTTGCCCGCGCGGGAGACGCGGAGATCGCAGGCGAGCGCAACCTCGAGCCCACCGCCGACGCAGTGGCCGTTGATCGCGCAGATCACGAGCTTGGGCGTCTGCTCAAGACGCTGGAGCGTCTCGTTCGCGTGCAGGCAGAAGTAGTACTTCTCCGTCGGATCCATGGTGCCGAGCATGTTTATGTCGGCCCCGGCGCAGAAGAACTTCTCCCCCGCTCCAGTCAGGACGATCACGTGAGCAGACGCGTCCATGCGCGCGCGCAGAACGCAGTCGTCGATCTCACGCATCATGGCGTAGGAGTAGCAGTTGGCTTTGGGGTTATCGAGCGTGATCGTGGCGATCCCCTCGCTCACCTCGAGGCGCGCTAGCGGTGCGTCACTCATAGGGACTCCCAGCCCGACTCGGGGCGGTGTGGGTGCTCTGATTTGTCTGGAGTTGGGGCCGCTCGGGCGGCTGGCCGCTCTAGCGAGCCCTGTCGAGGATCTTCTGCGCAGCGGCGTGGTGATCCGGTCCGAGGGCCCGCAGACGCATGGCGTACTCGATCGCCTTGGCCCGAAAGCGGGTCCGAGCGCAGTCGCTCGCGACGTCCTTGAGGACCCGCGCCTGAATGAGAACCAGGAAAGGGTTCGCCTTTAAGTGCTTCTTGAAGAGAGAGCAGAGCGCTAGGACCGCCTGGTCGCGATCGCGGCTCGGACCCTTCGTGCTCCCCGTCCTCGTCCAGCGGTAGGCGCAGTTGCGCAGGTTGGCCTCGTCCTTCTCACCCGAGAGGTAGAGGTTCAGATAAGAGCGCGTCGCCTGAGCCCAGTCCCCACCCGCGTGGGCGATCTCAGCCAAACTCCGGAGCTCGTTCCCCTGACCCGGACCTGGGTAACCCTTGACCGGATCGTTCGGGAACTTGGCCCAGTAGCTCTGGTCGGGCGCACGGACCCCGAACTTGTGCCAGCGCACGTCTTGGAGCGGAATCTCGACTTCCTCCCCGTTGCCGCGCTTGACCAGGATCCGATCCCCCTTGACGGTCAGGAGGCCCTTGAACGGCTCGCCTTCCCGGTTCACGACAAACCCAGCACCTTGGGTTCGCTTGGCCTTCCGCTTTGTACTGGGCTTCATGGACGGGCCCGACGCCTTGCGAGGCGGGCGCTTCTTGACGGCAGCCTTCTCGTCGACGATCTCGAGCTCCGTGGAGCGGGGAATCACGAACTCGGTCCCGTCCGCACAAACGACGAGGCGCGAACCCCCACGCTCGAGCACGACACCGAGGATCTTGCCCTTCTGACCCTTGAAGCGCAGCTCCTTCACCCCCCCCAGACGCTCCTTCATGAGCTTGGGGTTCGGGCGCGGGTTGGGCGCCGCCTGGCCGTCCTTCCAGACGCCAAGCGCGAGGGTCAACGCGACCCCGATCACCAACACAGCGGTGAAGGTCCGATCCTTCTCCGGCTCTTGTTCAGAAGCGTGGTCCGACATGGAGCCTCCTTCGCGGCCACAGACTACCCCCGCGAGAGAGCCGCGGGTAGTCGCGGTGGGGGAGCCCGTCCATCGTCTTGCGTCGGCCTGATTCGGGCTGGAAGGCGCACCCAGGGCGCGGGCGGGGGTAAACCCCGCAACCCTACAGATCGTGTAGGTGCTGCGCCGCGGGCGGGCGGGGGTAAACCCCGCAACCCTACAGATCGTGTAGGGGCTGCGCTGCGGGCGGGCGTGGCCTACGTACCCTACAGCTCGCATGGGTGCTGCGACGCGGGCGGGGTAGACCCGGGAAACCCCGCACCCTAACAGATCGCATAGGGGCCGGCCCGGGGCTGCACCTGACCGTGCCCAGAGGCTTTGCTCCGAGAGCCCTTTTCGGGGCAGACTTTCAGGGCACTGGCTGATTCTGCCTCAGAGATCGAGCAGCAGACCAGACGACTGCGCGCTCCGTCCCCAAAAGGGACTTTTCGGAATGACTAAGAAACAACAGCTCGATTGGCTGTGCGCGACAGGATACAACCCGGGTGCCGCACACGACGCCTGTCCGTCGCTCATAGCGAGCGCAGAAGGTCTTGGACACCTGCCTCGCGTAAGTTTTTTCGCCACGTTCCCTTCCCGCTGTGTCCGAGAATGAGGGGCATGAGTTACGACGCGGTGTCTTCTCGCGAAAGGTCGTGTGCTGGGCCATGTCGACGACATGAGTTCGGACGGTCTTGGAAGCCCCCCACGGAGGGGTCTTTCAGATACCAGCACCGGGGTGGTGAGGCTGTTCCTCTGGTTGGTTCGGGATCTCTGGCTCCACAAGCCCCGCATTTATGGCTAGTCGAACTACAGAAATCACTTGCGCGGAGCAGGACACAAACCGAAGGCGTGCGAGCAGCGCAGGGCCGTGGGTCCCGCAGCTTTCGGCGAGGAGGGCGTAAGCGAAAGCCTGCGTCGCGGATCGAACATCGGAGAAGTCGAGTATCGCGTTCTTCCCTTGCGCCAAGAGAGGTTCCAGTTGGCTCTCGCGCACCGAGAGAGCGCGCATCCGGTCCATGGCCATGCTGGCCGAATCTGGGACCAGCCGGATTCGAGTCCAGAGGTCGTCCTCACCTGCGGTCTTGAAGAACTGAACCTGACGGTAGTGGGGGCCTCGCCCTTCTATGTCGTCCCTGATGGCAGAGATAGCGCTCGCGAAGTCGGAGATTCCACGCACGTTGAGCACTACACCGACTGCGGTTCCCTGCCAAGGGGTGCCTACTTCGTCTACTCTGGGGGTCATGGCCTCCGGAGAAGTTGCCGAAGCCTGAACTCTTACCGAACCCGTTCGGATCCAGAAGGCCCCCTTTGCCGCAAGGGCCAGCTTGCGGACGACGTAGAGGCCGACTCCCAGGTTGAGACCGCTCTGAGCACTCCTGCCCGAGACCTTTGGCTGGATCGCAGCCGTTACGGCCTGTACGTCGCTGAGTGAATCTCCATAGTTACTTCTGATGTCCTGGGCGATGCCTCGGCCGCAGTCTGCCACTCCTAATCTAACGAGCCGTCGTCCCCGATCATGGCTCATCGTGACATGCGCTCCGCCCCCCTGTGTTGCCGCGTGGTGGAATACATTCCTGCAGAGGTCTTCCAGGCTGTGAAGGACGACATCACTCATAGCTTGGCCGATACCAAGCCGGTCCACACAATCGGCGAGGAGGTCCCCCACAAGCTCCCCTTGTTGCCTGAGGACTGCCCTCTGGATGGCACCTCGCGGATCTCTTGTTGTTGCTCTGCCAGCGAGTGCGGAGAGGAGTCCCGAATCGAAGGCGAATGGACTTTTTAAGGACTCGGCTACTTGGACCAACACGCCGCGCCGCCTGAAGCGATCGCTCCAAGCCGACAGCATGGCGAGACCGACCGGCTCAAGGAAGACGATTGGGCTAGTGGCGCCAACGCACACTCTCTCCCCCTCTGACCATTGCCAGCCTGGGCGAGGTCCTTCCTGGAGGGCTTCGAGGCGGAGCTTTGGAGGAAACGAGACTTCAGACATCACTTACCTACGTGAGGCAGAACTGACGTGAGAATTGGTCGGCTGCGGAGGGAGTGTCGCCTCAATTTGATCTCCGCTTGAAGAAGCGCAGCGGGATCCAGATCTGCTCCAGTTCCGCCAGCGACATTTCCTCGATTGCGGTATGGAGAAGTTGGCGAAGGTCCACCTCGCCGTGATCTCTCTTGGGCAGAGCACGCACTGGGACAGAACGCGCCTTGGGTGATGGAGTTTTCTGGGGCGAGTCCAGAAGCAAGACCGTATTGACGTTGTGGGCCGTGCACCAGGTTTGGACGAAATCGAACACGGCAGTGCTCCGGGCTTGGCGCCACTCCGCCACGAGACCATGTTCGCGCACCAAGGCGAAGAATTTCCCGCGCTCGAATTCACGAGCGGCGTCTACGAGGATGTCTCTCGCTTTGGACTCAAGGCCTTCAGCCCAGGACTCGGCAACTTCCGCCTCCGTTGTGAACTTCGGGAGGACGAGATATCTCTCAGGCTCCAACTCCACCACGGTTGTGTCCGACTCCAGCTTTCTCTCGGCCAGATCTACCCATGCTTGGGCACCCTCGCCAGTGACTGCTTTCCAGCAGTCAGACCTCAACCGGCGACGGCGCGTGCGAACGAACTCCAGATCATGTGTCCCCTTGCGCACCTCCCCGACGTCGCCACAGGCTGACGCCAGGGACCGCAGGGAGTCGAAGCCGTAGTTCGCAGGTTGGAAGTCTTTCTCGAACTCGTTCCTTAAGGCAGATCCCATGCGCGCGAATAGGATTCGCCCCTGGTTCTCGTCTAGGAGATTGGAGAGATAAGCCTTGAGTTCAAGCAGAGAGGACATGCATGCCTTCCCCGTGGGTGGAATTGCCGCTGGAGACGAAAGAGAGAAGTCCGTGAGATAGGGTGTACAAGAGAAGAGCGAGAAGGAGTCCTTCCCGCTCTTCGTAGGTATACCTTGCATGGGTGTTCGGCGATGCAACGCAAAACCGACTCACCCGCTTGCTGACGTCTCTTTTTAGAGGTCGCCGCAAGTGTTAGGAGTCTGGCAGGGGAGGGGGGACGTGTCAACCCAAAGTTCTGGGAAACAACAAGGGGGGCCGCGCTTGGCGACGAACGGCCAGGGAGGGAGGGCGAAGGGTGCGCGGAGAGCGGCGACGAGGCGCAAGTGAATAGTGCCCCTCCTAAGCAGTGAGAGAAGTCCCGAGGAGCTTGAGCGGGCGGCAATCCAACTCTCCGAGTTGGCACGAGATCAAGGAGTCGAGGCTGCTGTCGGGGCTTCGCCGGAATCCTGCTTGGCGTAACCCGGGCCACAGGCGATCTTGACATAGCGGCGAGCGGCGAGTGAGGCCCGGTTGTGATCCCACAGTTCAAGACCCGTGATGAATACCGCACCTTCATGACGGAGCGCCGTGCCGCTTACGAGGCTGCGCCTGCCCAAGACAAGACGACGAACGGGCCTCCAATCCCCGTGAGCCAAGTGCGTCAGTTTCAGAAGGCTCGCGGCGTCTCCGAACAGCGAAGGCGACCCGAACCCCCAAGGAAGTAGTCCACACCTGCGACGGAGGGGCCCAGCGACGCGTCCCCAGGCCACAGATCAGATAGGCGCCGTGGCCGCGCTCAGCTACCGACGAGCCAGACCCCACCCTCCTCGGACTCGACGAAGATCAACTCGAGCTCACGGGCCTTCTTGCCCTTCACTCCGTGCAGGCGGAGCTTGAACGCGACCTTGCCTGGCTCGGGCTCAGTCCGCGAGATCAGCTCGGCCTTCAAGAAGATCTGGAGCGGACCCGGCTTAACCCCGTCCTCGTAGAGCTGGGCCACGACGGCCGGCTGACCGTAGCGCCAGGCAGCGATCAAGCTGTTGAGGCTCCGGTCCGCGTTGGAGCGATCCAGGGTCCGAGAGAAGGCCGCAATGCCCCGCAGACGTCCCACGATCAAAGTCGCAGCAGAGGCCAGGTTCAAGTCCCGATCCCGCCGGAGCCGGGTCAAGTAGGCCACTCCTGGCGCCCCCAACTGGCTGAGGTCGCGGAGCGCTTCGGAGGCTTCCTTGCCCGCCGAGTAACGCCGCAGGAGGACGTCCGCCTCCTGGGCCTTCAAGGTGTGCCCCAGGACCTGACCCCAGTCCTTGACCTGGATCACCTCGTCGCCGAGCTCCTCGTCGGGCTCCTCGCCGAGCCGAATCGGGACCATTCCGCTCTTGAGGAAGGCCGCCGTGTCCGAGGTGTCGCCCCCGACGCCGATCCGGAGGGGATACCCCCGCTGGAGCTTCTCGATCATTTTGGTCATGTAGGTCTCGTGACTCAGCGAGCGCTCGAACAGCTCCCAGAACAAGATCGGAGCGTGAGGCAACCCGCGGAGACGAACCCAGTCCTTGAACTTGTTCGTGAACGCCAGTTCAAGGTCGGTCAGGTAGACCAACTGGTGACGCGTCGCGAGCAGCTCAAGGGCCTGTTTGCAGCCGTCGACAGCTTTGATCTCCTCGTTCTTGGTTCCGCGGAAGAACTTGAGGTTCGTCGCCGTGGTGACCGTCCCGTCGAGCTGCACGATCAGGATCGGCCGATCCTCAGGTGGGACGGCGACGTGGATCTGCGCCGGCGCCGCGGCATGATCGGCCCCCTTGCGGAGGCGCGCGACCATTGAGAACTGACCGGACTCGGGCGCGGTCCAGACCAAGGTCGCCACGCCGTCGTCGTTCGTCTTCTCGGTCCCGAGGAAGTCCGGCCGCTTGAGCTCGACGCCGTCCTTGGCGAGGATGAAGAAGTCCAGCGCGGCCCCCTTCACGTCGGGGTCGATCCCCATGAAGCCGATCGTCTCGAGCTTGGCCTTGACCTTGACCTTGCGGCCCTTGCGACCCAGGGTGTCGAACCCAGTCAGCTTCCCGTCCTTGGCGCTGGCCGGCGCTGCGGAGCAGAGACCGATCGCGAGGATCAGGCAAACTGTCAATTGTGGACGTATCATGGGATTCCCTCCGGCTGGCTACCAGCGAAAGTCGCAGGCCGCGCAGGCCCGACCGCAGTCCTCGATCCAGTTCGCCTCGTCGTTGAGGCACACCGGGCAAACGTGATCTGGCATGTAGAGCTCGCGCGCCTGCCCGTCTGGGAAGAGCGTGGTGAATCGCGAGCGCACGGCCAAGTAGCTCTCCGCGTCCCAGCCCGGGCGCTGGGCGTCTGAGGGACCCTCGTCGGCCGCCTCGCCCGCAGGCCCGCAGTCGCAGGCGGGGTCGCCGACCTGCTCGAGCGCCGGCGGTAAGGGAGCTGGAGCCGTGCTTTGGGAGGCTGCCGGGGCGGCCGGGACCCCAGGTCCCAGCACTCCGACCAGCTCCTCGAGCCCTTCCGAGCGGCGCACACTTGCCACCAACAACTCCTGACCACCGGCGCGCAGGAGCTCCTGGAGCGGAGCCAGCGCCCCGGCCTCTTCCAGTCGACGCACTTCGGCCGCGATCTCTTCGTTTAGCCGGTAAAAGCTGCTGGGATCAGCGCTCGGCGCCGCCGGAGGAGCTTGGCTCACTTGGATTCGCCCGAGCAGAGCGCGAAGCGGAGGTCGAGCTCAAGCGTGACTCCGCTCAGGCGACGGCTGCGAATCTGGACCTCACCCGTGGTCAGGCAACGCAGATCGGCGGGCCTCCACTGGGGGGAGTCGCTCGCCTCGCTGAGCCCTGCCAAGCGCTGGGCGACTTTCGCCAAGAGCACCGGCCGGTGGGCCTGAAGATCGTTCAGCTCGACTTGCAGGCTCCCGTGCTGAAGGGCCGCGCTGTTCTTGAGCGTCCACTTCTTGCGAACCGGCGCCTCTCGGTGGATCTGCTCCAGCGCCCGCCCCAGCACAGCGTCGATCCGGTCCATGCGAGCGTCGACGTCGGGCAGACCGAGCAGGTCGACTTCGACCGCGAGGTTGACCGTCCCGTGAAAAGTCGACCCGTCGTGGCTGCTGGGAGGGGTGTAGTCCTTGGTCGTGAGCGTCGTATGTGGCCCCAACAAGCTCGCGATCTCCTCCCGCGCTCGCCGAAGCTCGCTCGCGGTCTGCTCATAGGACTGGTGGGTGACCACGACGTCGATCGGAAGGATCGCGCGCTCGGGGGGAACGACGACCGAGATCGTCTCGTAGAGCTCGGATTCACCGAACCCGACGGTCTGGTTGGCCCCGCGGCTGAAGCTCTTGTTCTTCATGCCGAGAGCCTCGCCGCTAGCTGAAGGGAGCACAACCCCCGTAGCCGCTCAAGCCCAGCCCCAAAGCGGCCGAAAACAAGGCAGGACCCCCCGCGAAGAGTAGGCTGCAGCCATGGACCACCCCCTGATCGGTATCGAAGTCGACCTGGCCGCAACCGAGAGCGGCCGTCGCTTCGCCAAGTGCTACGAGAGCTACTTCGACGCCGTCTCCGACGCCGGCGGCGCCCCGCTCCTCGTTCCGCCCTCACCCGCTCCCCTCCTTCGTCGCGCGCTCGGAGCGCTCGACGGTCTGGTCGTCCCCGGCGGAGACGACTTCCACGCGAGCGATTGGGGCGAGGATCAACGCCCCTGCGAGCGCTTCGCGCCCAGCGACGCGCGTCGGCTCAAGCAGGGGCGCCTCCTGATCGGGCTCGTGGACGAGCTCCAGCTCCCCTACCTCGGCGTCTGCTACGGCATGCAGCTCCTCAACGTGGTCCGCGGCGGCGCCTTGATCCAAGACATTCCAGACGAGGTTGAGCAGCCTCTCGACCACCGCGGCCCAGCTCATGGCGTCGAGGTCAGCCCGGGGACTCTCTTGGCCCGCCTCGTCGGCGCCGGGACGACGCACACGGTCAACACCCGCCACCACCAATCCGTTCGAGAGGCGGGGCGCGACCTCGTCGTCTGCGCTCGCGCCCCCGACGGCGTGATCGAGGCCGTCGAAGGGCCCCAGGAGCGGTTTCTGCTGGGCGTTCAGTGGCATGCAGAGGAGTTGGGGGCCGCCACGACGGGAGGCCCTCTGTTCGCGGGCTTGGTTGAAGCAGCCCGCGCGAGGAGCCTCGAGCGGGTTCGCTAGGCCGAAGAGCGATTCATTTCGAAAACCAACTCTGGGAGAGGCCTGGGTCAGTTCTGAGACGATCGCTGCCTATTCCGCTTCCGTGTAACGACTTAAGACTCTGGCCTGGGCGATGCTTTTGGCTAGGCGATGAGTCGTAGTCAGCCAACGGGGCCCCGCCCCACCGCCACCTTCTGCCCCCGGGCTCGCGAAGTGGATCCGCGTCGCTTCGCGGAGGTGATCCTGGCGGACGAAACGGGCCGCGAGAAGCTCCCCGAGCTGGCCGACGACTTTCACCCCTCCAACAACCCCCAGGTCGCGGCGACCCTCGGCTGGGCCTCGCGACAGGGGCAAGCGATCCTGGTCGGCGACGCCGACGGCGACTTCGACGTCATGCACTGCCAGGTCCACCTCAACCTAGACGCGCCGATGCTCGGCGAGCGATTCGCTCCTTACGGGCACCTCCACCTCATGCTTCACGACTTGACCCACCACTACTTGGGTCAGATCCGAGTCCGCCCCGAGGACGTCGCGACCCCCGCGGGCCTCGAGGCGACGCGCAAGAAGATCCACCAAGCCGCAATGCTCGGCGAACTCGTCGCGTCGTTTACGACCGTCGGCCGGGTCATTCCGGCCTACAGCAACTGGCGAAGCAAGCACCTCGGCGAGGGCCGGGCGGAACAATACGGCGGCTTCTTCAGCTTCGCCAAGGACGAACGGAGCGTGGTCGAGGGCTTCAAGCAGCTCTATGGCGGCGGCCCCGAGTTCACCGAGTTCCTCAAGCGAGAGCTCTCGCCCGAGATCGTGGCTGACTACCGCGCGGCTGGCGACTGGCTGGTTTGGCCTTCGCTGCCCTTCCTGTTCCGGGCCAGCTCCGAGAAGTGGAAGGCGCGCCTGGCGCGCTTCGAGGCCTGGGCAATGCCCAAGGTCCTGCCCTACCTCTTGCCCTGGAGCTACTGGAACCGCTCGGTCTATGGCGTCGCCGCCTTCCAGTCCGACTGCCGTCACCTGGCCGATCGCTACACGAGCCCCTGGCACATGGAGTGGCAAGCCGACTTCAACCAGGGCGCCTCCTTCGAGGAGGTGATCGAGCGCTGCCACACCGCCTTCCGAGGCGTCGCAGCGCGCGATTTCGGGTTCTTCGCGAACGCCGCCAGCGACGATCTCGAGGGCGCGGACTACCACCTCAACGTCCGCCGCCAGCAGATTCGCCACTTCGCTCGCAAGGTCTACGAGCTCGAGCACCACCTCCGCCACGGCGACGTGTTCCAGGGTGACGAGGCCGCACGCGAGTCCTGGCTTACGCTTCTAGACGACGCCGGCGCGGTCTGCCGTGACTTGTTCGCCACGCTCGCCACCCGCGACGCAGACGAGCGCTACGCGGCCGAGTTCCTCCCGCTCCGCGAGCGACTCCTCGCGCGCCAGACCGCCGACGCAGACTTGTTCGACGTCGCCGGCGATCGCAGCGACTTCCTCGAGAACCCCAACCGCCAACTCGAAGACCCAGGCGTCCGGGACGCCAACAGCAAGGCCCCCACGCAGCGGACCTGGCGTCAGCGCTGGGCTGCCTTCAAGGCCGGCCTCCGCTCCGTGTTTGGCGCCAAGGTCGTCGCCGAAGAGCGCGAGTGGGTCCTCGAGATCTACGCAGGCCTCGATCACGAGGCGGTCTTCGACGAGATCGAAGCGGCTGGGATTCCGACCGCCGGTCGCGAGGTTCCGCCCAGCGTGTC